>NZ_JBHSBY010000128.1:0-47331 GCF_042650905.1 Pedobacter jamesrossensis
ACTTAAATATCTGAAATTCAGTGAAATAAATCAAATTTAAACAGGACGAAAATTAATTTTTTTTCCACAAAAAAGAGACTGCCTTTTTGAGACAGCCTCTTTTTTTACGATATTTTGAACCTTGTTGTATCTCCTACTGTAGGGATTTAATTTCGATATCAAGGGGAATATTTTTTACTGACTTGTCCAAATTAGGTCAGCAAATTTAATTTCTCTATTATTTTTAAAATTTCTCTCTTTGAATACACTCTGATAGTTATTTCCTTGCCTGTGATTATGTTTTTCAACCTTGCAACTATAATCTTTTTACATTCGTGAGCAAAACAACTTTCTCCTTGATTTAGTAATCATGCGTATGGTTGAGCCTGATCCAAACTTCGTTCAATCAGTTTATTGGAGGAGTATTATGGCTTAAAAGATCGCAGACAGAAACCATTATTACTCCGCTCCAATGTAGATAAGGAGCTTTGAAATCAACTCATGTAAAAATGAATAATGTACACCAATAAAGTCAGTCGGTTTTATGTTTATAACGACGCTTAAGACAAAAATATTTCAATTGGAAAGTCTAGGTGCAAAATCTCACTCAGCCTATCAGTGGGGTAATACCCGGAGAGGCTACTGGAGAATAGCCCATAATCCAATATTCAAGTGAACGCTCAATAATAAAGCTTTAAAGAAAGCAGGCTTACTAAGTTTGATAGAGGTAATAAATCTCTGAAGACTGTTAATGTTTAATGAACCGCCGTATGCCGAACGGCACGTAAAGTGTGAGAGGAGCAGATAGGGACATAATCCCTATCTGCCTACTCGATTTAGGATTAGTTCTCTTTATAAAGATAAAGATGCTCCTATTCCAGTTAATAATGATACGAATCCTGTTAA
Organism: Pedobacter jamesrossensis; assembly: GCF_042650905.1. Lineage (NCBI taxonomy): Bacteria > Pseudomonadati > Bacteroidota > Sphingobacteriia > Sphingobacteriales > Sphingobacteriaceae > Pedobacter > Pedobacter jamesrossensis. Next base: position 886 of record NZ_JBHSBY010000128.1, read on the forward strand.
ATCGCTAATAGCGCTAGACTGTGTAGTATATTTGTTGTTTTCTTCTTTAATAATTTTAGTATCACTCATGTTGTTAATCATGTTTGTTACTGTTTTAGTGCTACTAAATAAGTTAAAACCTAAATTGTTGTAAAACTCAAGTGTACCACCAGTATTGTATAAATCTAACACCTGACCTTCCCAATCTTTAGAAGTATTCATTTGACCAACTGTGTTATTATACACTTTAGCATTCGCAAATGTCGTTTTACCAGGATACATGTTTCTATCGAAAGCTTGTAATTCAAAACCTCCGTATTTTCTTGTGTTGAAACAAATGTTATTGTAAATTTCGTTTGTTGCTGGAGTTGATCCTCTAGAATATAACCACATTCTTATAGAGTTTCCTTGATAGTTTGTGCATTTGTTATCATGGAATTTACCATTACCCTGCATTGAGAATATCCCATTATGGTTATTGTTAGAAGGATTAACGTTGTTTACAACATTATGATGGATGTTGTAATCCTGAACATTTGTGAAAGAACATAAACTTCCAACATTTGTATTTTGGAAAGTATTGTACGCAATTTCAACATCTTTAAAGAAACCACTGTCTTCTCCCGAATCTTTGTTCAGGTTTCCGCCAAAAGTTATTGCACCAGCGTTATCAAACAGGCAATTTAAAATTTTAAAGCCTTCAGTTCTTGTAGCAGCTGTACCAGCATATTTTAAGTTATTATCGTTACCGCTGTCACCAGAAATGGTATAATCGTTAACGTTTTTGAAACTCATGTTTTTCAAAGTTAAGCCACTCATTTTACCGTGTAAGCTAATCGCTCTATAGCCAATATTAGTAAAGCTAAAGCCATAAGTAATACCAGCGGTATAATCTCCGGTAATTTGAAGGTTACTGATATTGTCAGTAATCAAAGATTCAGAAATGTTAACCTGTCCGTTGTTTTTAATTAAGACTGGTTGATCAACTGTACCTGCGATATTTAAAACAGTAATTGTTTTATAGGTTCCTGCTTTAACTTTAATTAATTTAATTTTGGTTAAATCTAAAGATTTGCCATCAATTGTTAAGTTTCCTGAACCAGTTCCAATTTCATAAGAAGGTGTAACTGCAATAGGGTTTGAGGTTGTTGGTGGTGTTGTACTAACTGGAGTTTCTGTTGTTTGATCGGCTGCAGTATTATTTTTCTTGCAAGCAGCGAACAAGATAATCAGCACGAAAACGATGAATTGCATTTTTTGAAATCTTTTCATTAAATATCTTTAAATATAAGTGATAAATTGTTTGTTCCTTCTTAAACGACAATTGTAATGAATATTATACATATTAATATATATCTCTATATATCACTATTTAGGGTTATTTATTTGGGTAAGTGTGATTGTAATAGAAATATACCGTTATCATACACTGAGGCCTTATTCCCAAAGGGAATTTTTTATTATTCTGGTAAGTTGTAATTTTATTTTATGACATTAAAATTACAAACAAATTTCAAAAATCAAAAGTCTTCTTAATTTGCTGATAATGTATGTTTTGCTTTGTTTATCTGTGTTTTTGCTACAGATCATGTATGATTATTGATGCAATTTTAAATGAAATTGTTGGAAAATCGAAAAAAAATATTTAAACTGCAATTATTTTAATTTTTGTAGGTTAAAAAATACGCAGTAGCTAATTCTACATTAGTTCTTATATGGTTGATTCTCAAAAAGCTAACTTGATATGTGAAGCGCTGTTACAAAACCTCTCACTAAAGTTACCAAAGCTTATTTTTCTTTTAAACTTAAAGTAGGTAAATTGCCGAGAATATTTTAAATTAAACACTCCTATTTTTTAGTAATGATTGAAAAAATTGAGCATAATAGCACCCTTTTAGCTATAATTATTAGGGCTAATTATAAGTCTGATGGTATAGCTTTTTTTACTCCTGGAGATTTTTCTCAGCAATTGGGGTACATGAATAGAAATAAAGGCTATATCATCGAGCCCCATATTCACCGAATTGTCGAAAGGAAAGTTACGCTCACTCAAGAGGTCCTCTATATTAAAACCGGTAAAGTTTTAATTAACTTTTACGATGACGATCAAAAATATTTAGAACATAGAATTTTAGAAAAGGGTGATGTAATATTGCTGGCAAACGGAGGACATGGTTTCGAAATGTTAGAAGATACAGAAATGATAGAAATTAAACAGGGACCGTATATTGGCGACGAGGACAAAGTTAGATTTAAAGTCGATTAAGCTTATAATTAGGAATAACTCCCACAATATTTTAATATAGCTAAAAGCTATTATCAGAATAATAATTAATGTAATTTGCTCTCATGAATTTTATCCCCGTTAATGTTCCTCTTCTCGAAGGAAATGAATTAAAGTATGTAACGGAATGCATAACCACAGGTTGGATTAGCAGCGAAGGCCCCTTTATTACTAAATTTGAAAATAAATTTTCTGAATATATCGGACAAAATCATGGTATAGCAGTTAGTAATGGCTCTGCCGCTTTAGATATAGCGATTAAAGCCTTAAATATTGGTAAGGGTGATGAAGTTATCATGCCTAGCTTCACCATAATTTCTCCCGCACAATCAGTTGTAACTGCGGGCGCTATACCTGTTTTGGTTGATAGTGATCCTGTTACCTGGAACATGGATGTTTCAGAAATTGAATCTAAGATAACTAATAAAACAAAAGCGATACTTATCGTTCATATTTATGGGCTACCTGTAGATTTGAATCCAATTATTGATTTGGCGAAAAAATACAATCTGAAAATTATTGAAGATGCAGCAGAAATGCATGGACAAACCTATCACGGTAAAATGTGTGGTTCATTTGGCGATATCTCTATTTTCAGTTTCTATCCCAATAAACACATTACAACAGGCGAAGGGGGCATGATTTTAACAAATGATGATGGATTGGCAAAAAGATGTAAAAAGCTAAGAAATCTTTGCTTCGAACCTGATGGGCCAAGATTTATACATCATGAAATAGGTTGGAACTACAGAATGACAAACCTTCAGGCCGCATTAGGTTTAGCTCAACTAGAGCAAATTGATTCTTTTTTAGTAAAAAAAAGAAGAATAGGCCATATTTATAATGAAAAACTACAATTTTTAAAGATTAAAGGGTTTCTTTTACCAGAGATAAGTACATCCTATGCGCATAACATTTATTGGGTTTTTGGCTTGGTAGCACCTACCGAGGAAGAAAAGAATAGGATTGTTAATGTTTTAAGTGAAAACAAAATAGCAACTCGACCATTTTTCTGGTGCATGCACGAACAACCTGTTTTTAAAGAAATGGGGTTGTTTGCTGAAGACAAATACATCAATGCCGAGAAAATGGCAAGAAATGGATTTTACCTGCCATCGGGTTTAGGAATAACCGAAGAAGAATTACTAAGAGTTGTAGATGTTATTGAGCATGCATATTAATAGGTTAAAAGTAGGAGTTTTATTAGAAAATTATAAAAAAGAAGAAGGCGGAGCTCATTCCTACTACAATACATTAGTTGAAGGGATTGCAGATTATAAATTCGATGCGAATTTAGAGTTTGTATTTATTGCTGTTGGAAAAACAATTGATCCATCAGCTCCTGAGAAAAGCCTTCTTTTTAATATTGATAAAATCATGAAAAGAAAACATACGTTTTTCTCCATTCTCAACATGATTTCAAAATTAAGAGGAATAAATTATTTCCCTTTAGCGATTAAAATCCAAAAATCTTATCTGCTTAGGTTTAACGAGGAAATCAAAAATAAACTTGTTGAAAATGAAATTGATTTAATCTATTCTTTAACACCTTATTACAACGATTTAAACTATCCTACCGTAATAACTCATTGGGATATTGGCCATAAAAGTACATTTGCTTTTCCTGAAGTAATGTACAATGATGAGTATGAATTTAGAGAATTGTTCTATAGAAGGTATTTGCAAAAAGCTTTTGCAATAATGTGCGAATCTGAAGCAGGTAAAAAGGAGCTTTGTTCATATAAAAATATTAACCCAAATAAAGTATTCGTTGTTCCTATGTTTGCTGGAAACATGGTGAATTTGAAGGTTGAAGAGGCTGAAGAAAAAACAATACTTGATAAGTTTAAAATTAAAAAAACAGAATTCTTTCTTTACCCATCTCAGTTTTGGGCGCATAAAAACCATTATAATTTAATTTTAGCATTTGAAGAATTTGGTCGGAAACACCAAGATGTTAAGTTGTTACTGCCAGGTAGCAATAAAGGCAACTTACCTTATATTAAAGAATTAGTGAAAGGTTTAGGTATTGAGCAGAAAGTTATTTTCGGCGGCTTTGTTACCAATGAGGAGTTAAACGTATTTTATAAAAATGCAATTTCTTTGGTTATGCCAACATTTATGGGACCAACAAATATGCCGCTTTTGGAAGCACAAGCATTAGGATGCCCCGTAATTTGTACCGATTTTCCTGGCCATAGAGAAAGCTTGGGTGAAAATGCAATTTATATTAACCCATCAAAAAAAGAAGATATTTTGCAGGCATTAGAAGATGTTTATGCAGGAAAAGATTTTGAAAGTAATAAGTTTAAAAACTCACTGGAAAATTCTTTGATTCAGATTAATAAGATATTTAACAGGTTGATTTCCATAAGAAAAACATTCCCTGTTAATTTTAAAGTGATTAATATACTTTTCAGTCTTTGGGCATTCTCTTAAATAATCTTATATATGGTTACTTTACTTGCCTAAATAGGTATTTCAATTTAACTATAGCTAGTTTAGAATAGAAATAGGGAATCATTAGAGGATTTTCCTTAAATAAATGCTGTTTTATTGTTTGATGTAAATGATACCCAGTATCAGCTACTGCAGTTTTATTCATTCCATCCGAATGAAAGATTCCTAGTATTTCGTTAATTTTTACGATTTTAAAATCTTTATAAACGCGTAAAAGAAACCATATATCCATCGCGTAATGATCATCTACAGGGAAATGACCTATTTTTTCTTGTACTTTTCGCTTATAAAAATAACTTATGGGGTTATTAGGAAATACATTCAACCAATACTGCAAGATATGTCGATACTTTTTTGATGGAACACGTTTAATACTTTCCTCATCGGTAGTAAAAATTAAATCGCCAACAACCATATCTGCTTTTGCATCCTTTTTAAAGGCATCAACAATTTTTTCAAACGCTCCTGGGCTGAATTCGTCATCTGCATTTAGGTAAACAATAATATCACCATCGCTCATCTTAAAAGCTTTGTTCATCGCATCCGACTGGCCTTTATCTTTTTCAGAAACGTAAATAATTTTATTGTGTTTTTTTACAATTTCAATGGTATCATCAGTCGAGCCTCCATCTGCAATAATATGTTCATAATTAGTGTAGCTCTGATTAAGAACACTATCAATTGCTCTTTGAATGTATTTGCCTGAATTATAGGAAGGTGTTAATACACTTATTTTCATTTAATTTTTTTAAGAGTTGTTTTTAATGTAGCCTGTTTAGGAAATAAGTTCTTTGTCTATTTTATCAAGAATTACCTCATCAATTTCTGTATCAAATTTTCTTGCGAAATGCATGGTTGATGATTTTAGATTCGAATAATCTTCTATTTTAAGCATTTTAGGATGTGCATTTCCTTCTGACCAATCTATATAACGTAAATTATTGTTATTGGTTTTATTTTTAAAATCAGAATTCATAACTAATGTTGCAATTATAAACTCATCAGTTCCCCAACAATATTTTAAAAAATTGTTTAGTTTCTTGTTTTTAGTTACCATTTCAGCAACATGTTGGGCGCAGTCGCCACTTAATGTCCACCATGAAGAATCACTTCCTCCATACAATTTTAGGTTTTCTGGAAATTTTCTCTTAGGTAAAATTTTATTAATCATTCTTTGGAAAAAATACTTCCCACTTATGTTTACGTCAGTAAGATGGTATTTTTCATAGCGTTCGGGTGCTGCTGCCCACCAATCGGAATTGTCAGGGGCAAAGTTTATAAAATTTTGCGAAGGTCTTTCGCTTAAATAATTATGAATCTCTGTTACAGAGCTTATTGGGTAATCTTGTGCGCTTAATAAATTAATGAAATTATAGTTCTTATTTAAGGATATTATTTCATTTATACAATTTATTATTCCTTGAGTAAAATTCCACCCACCCCAGTTACATTTAATTCTGTTTCTAATAAAAAAAACCTGATCCATTTTTTCTAAGAAGAGGAAATCATCAATTGAGATTTTCTTATCCAGGTGTATATAAAAATCAAAATCTTTATGCTGTAAGCTTTTTATTAATCTAGCCAATTGAGCCGGATTTTTATGAGTCATAACGATATGTGCAATGCGCATATTTGAGGAGTGAAGAGGTTACTATAAAAGTAATTAACTATTAAATGTTAAAAATACACTTAATTTATTATTTTCTTTGTTTCAATTCTAATAAATATAAGCTTACGTCTTTCGTAGCATATTTTTTTATAGGCTTGTAATTTTTAAAAAGTTCGTTTAATAAATGATTGGTGGGATTTAAATCTTTTGTGTAGTACCATTTAGGTGTATCAATCCTATCTCCAATATCGGTTAAGAATTGTGTATTATAAACTACCCATACACGTTTATTATTTGAGAATTTATTAAAGTCGCTTTGAAGATTCTGGTAATATTCTTTATAATTTTTTGAATTATTTCTCTGGTCAGTTCCTTCAATTGCATTATACTTGAAATTGTACATTTCATAATACAGTTTAAATCCAGGTAAATTATTCCAGTAAATATATACGGCATCATTTTTTGCGTAATTTTTGTCTAAATAGAGTAACGCCTCTCTTTGAAATGATTTTTTGTGGATATAAAATTTTTCAGGACTTACAATGCTATAAATTGAACCAAATACTGGTCCAGTAATTAATAATGCAAACAAAATTATTGATAATGCTTTTGATTTAAATTTTAAGCTCAAGTATTCGAAGCCAAAAGATATTATGATGATGAAAATTGGTGAAATGAAAACCCAAAACCTTTCTGTAAGTGGATATAATTCTAGCCCTGAAGCTAAAAACATTAAAATTATTGGGATAAGCAGAATTAAGGAAGTTTCTGCATTTTTTTTCTTAATTACGGTGTAAAGTCCAACTACCAACAATATAATCGGCAGCATTGGCATTTTCAGAAGCATGTTTAAAGCCTGGTATTTTGTTATGGCACTAAAATTCCATAGCAATCCTAGTGGATAGTCAAGCATCCTGTAAATACTAATGGCAAACCATTTCAAATCAGTTATAGATTTTGGAGGAAAAGGCATGAAATTATCATAAGCCCTAAACCAGTAGGCTATCCATTCAGATTCTGCATGTTTGTGTGTAAAAAGAAGATAGTTAGTAACAAAACTAATTAACCATATGGAGAAAGGTATTAAAGATATAAAGAAGATATTCCAGTTTTTTTTGAATAAGTTATATATACTTAATCCTATACCAATACCTGCAAACACAAATATCGAAGCATAAGAAAACCATAAGATAATAGCTCCGCTAATTCCCCAGAGCAGTAAGCTTTTTATATCGTTTTTTTCTTTAAACTTAATGAATAAAAAAAGCGCTAACAGAGTACCTAGTAATTCGGTAGAATATTGTTTTATTTCTACGCTATGATAAATTAATGCTGGTGAAAGGCAAAAAATACTAGAAGCTAATAGAGCTGCCTGATTTTTAAGAAAATATTGCGATACAGTAATAAACAAAAGCATGGATGCAATACCCGAAATTAAAGGAAAAATTCTAAGATATATTTCTTTGTTTCCAAATTGATTAACGAAAAATTTAACCGTTAATAAAAAGCCGATAGGTGCTTTTTGCTGGTAGTATAGTGGCGTTGAAATAATTTCTTTATAGCTCATCTTTACCAAACTCGTTGATAAATAAACTTCATCCATCCATAAAGAGCGATTATAGATAAGATGGAATATTCTTAAAGCTAAACCTAGTACGAAAATAGCATAGAATATTATTGTACTAGAGCTACTGGTATAAACTTTATTTTTACTATCTGATAAGTACATTATTTAAGGCTAACGCTTCGCAATATCGGATTTTTTAATAATTTTACTGTAATTAATACCTTCTGTGAAAAATATATACCTGGATAACATAAAACTAGTCATTTTTGATGTAGATGGAACATTATATGATCAATCTAAATTAAGAAAAAAAATGTTAGTGGAATTAATCAGATACTATATTTTAAGGCCCTGGAAATTTAAGGATTTACTAATAGTATATCATTTTAGAAAAGAACGGGAGAAAAAAGCTGGTCAGCAAATAGACAACCTTCAGGAGGAGCAATACAACTGGTGTGCTACAAAAATCAACCTACCAGTAAGCAGAATTAAAGAAGTTGTAAATAAGTGGATTTTTAATTTCCCAATCAAATACCTTAAAGAATCTACGTACCCGGGAGTAAATTCTTTCTTTTCCAAATTAGAGCAGAATGGTATTTTAACCGCAATATATTCAGATTACGATTCTAAGTTAAAGTTAGAAAGCATGAATTTAGCCGCCGCTTTACTGGTAAGCTCTACCGATGAGAATATAAATGCAATGAAACCACTACCCAACGGTTTAAACTACATTTTATCAAAACTTAACATAGTAGATAAAAACAAATGTTTATTTATAGGAGATAGACAGGAATTGGATGGTTTATGCGCCGAACAAGCAGGTATTCCATTTTTATTAGTTGATAAGGAACAAGCAAAAGATAATTTTTATAAATCACTCTCAAACAAACTGGCTTAATTTAAATTAAGTCGAAATATTATGATAGACAAAATCACGTTACCTAATGATCCCTCATCATCAGACGATACAGTACAGACGGAGCTGAGGCCAGCTAAACTAAAAGAGTACGTAGCAATTGCTCGACCAGATAATTGGGTTAAAAACCTTTTTATGGTACCAGGAATGCTCTTTGCGTTATCTATATTTCATACGCCATTTAATTTGGAGCTTATATTTAAAATTATTTTTGGCCTGATAAGTATTTGCCTTGTCGCATCAGCTAATTATGTAATTAATGAGTATTTGGATGCTAGTTTTGATAAATACCACCCTTTAAAAAGCAAACGTTCGTCGGTAGTTTCAATTATAAATCCTAAAATAGTTTATACCGAATATACAATACTTGCAATTATTGGCTTATTGTGCGGGTTTTTGGTTTCAATAAAGTTTTTATTTGTAGCTGCTTTTCTGTTATTCATGGGAGTAATGTATAATGTTAAACCATTTAGAAGCAAGGATAGAGTTTTTATGGACGTATTATCTGAATCTATAAATAACCCGATTAGATTTGCTGCAGGTTGGTTTATTTTTAGTCCAGCTTTAGGTATTCCAAACAGTAAATGGGATTTAAACTGGATAAATACTTTTCCGCCAGTTAGTATAATTATTGCTTACTGGATGGGGGGAGCATTTTTAATGGCAACTAAACGTTTTGCTGAGTTTAGGCTTATCGATAATCCTCATGTAGCAGGTTTATATCGCAAATCGTTTAAGTTTTATACCGAGAATAGTCTTTTGGTATCCATGTTTTTTTATGCAATTACCTGTGCCTTTTTTATGGGTATTTTTCTGGTAAAAGATAGAATTGAATTATTGGTTAGTTTCCCGTTTTTTGCTTTGCTATTCTCATGGTACTTAAAAATCGGTTTATTAAACGATTCTCCGGTACAAGGTTCGGAAAAACTATATACCAGAAAATGGTTTATGTTATACCTGGTTTTATTTACAGCATTACTTTGCACATTAATGTTTATCGATATTCCATGGTTGCATTGGTTCTTAAAAAATGCAAATAATTATTAATTCATAAGTCTTAAGTTGTTGCAATGAAAAGAGATTTTTATGATTTAGTTGTTGTGGGTACTGGTTTTGCCTCGAGTTTTTTTTTAAAGAAATATCTCTCAAAGGTTGGTAAAGATAAAGAGGTACTAGTTTTAGAAAGGGGGCATTTTTATCCACACGAAGAGCGCTTAAAGACAAAAAGGGGCGAAGAATCACCATATCAGAAATATGAAGAGCCTTGGGAAAAGGCCATCAATAATTTAAGTCCGTATAAAAAATGGCCTTTTACAACAGGCTTAGGTGGTTGCTCTAATTGCTGGTGGGGCTGTACACCGCGTTTTATGCCAACTGATTTTAAAATGAAATCATTGTATGGTATAGAACAAGATTGGCCCATAGATTATAATGATTTGGACCAATACTATTACGAAGCCGAAGATTTAATGCATGTTTCTGGGCCAGAAGGAACCCCATTTCCAAGAACTGGAAAATATCCTTTGCCTGCGCATGAGTTTAGTTTAGTAGATAAAATTTTACATAAAACCTACGGCAACAAGTACATAAGCCAACCTACCGCAAGAGCAAGTAGAGCTACTGAAGGGCGTAATCAATGTATGACTTCGAGTACTTGTGACACTTGTCCTGTTAACGCAAAGTTTACAATAGAAAATTCTAAAATAGGCGTTTATGAAGATGAACGCGTAGAACTGGTTTATGGTGCTCAGGTTTATAGTTTAGAAATCGCTAATAACGTTGTAAAAAAAGTTTATTTTATTCAGGATGGAAAAGAGAAAAGTATTGGAGGAGAATTAATTGTTTTAGGGGCAAATCCATTTTTTAATTCGAATATCCTTTTAAATGCTGGAGATACATCAAGTTTATTGGGAAAAGGGGTTGGCGAGCAGTTAGGAATGCAGGTCCTTATTTACTTAGATGGAATGAGTAATGCTGGTGGAAGTACATGGGTAAACGCTAATGGCTACATGTTGTACGATGGTGATCATAGAAAGGATTACGCCGCTTGCTTGATGGAGGTAAGTAATGCCCCTTATTATATACGATTAGAAAGAGGGAAGTATTTAAACATTGCAAGCATAAGATTGCTATTTGAAGATGTTCCTTTAAATGTTAATTATGTAAATAAAACTTCAAATAAACTAGTTCCTGATGTACACCATGTTGAAAGATCTCCATATACTTTGAAGGCGATTGAAAATATGAAAGAGAAACTTCCGGGTATTTTATCTTGCCTACCAGTTGAAAAATTGGAGTATTTAGAGCCATTTCCAAATGAAGGACATATAATTGGGGGTACAAGAATGAGTAGTGATCCATTACTTGGCGTTGTCGATAAGCATCTTATGCATCATAAATACAGAAATTTAATGGTTTTAGGAGCTGGTGCGTTTACAACATATAGTGCATCAAACCCCACACTCACACTATCCGCATTATCTTTATTTGCGGCTGATAAGACATTTTAATATGAATCGTAGAAAGTTTTTGTTTTTAACTGGAGTAGCAACCGGAGCGGTAGTAATTCCGGCATCGGTATATTTTGTTTCAGGCTCGGTTAAAAAATATGCGGTTTTATTAATCGAAAAGGAACTCAAATACCTTAAGTTAGAACCCGGAAGCGTTATTAAGTATGTAGATGATTATTTTCAAAATAGCAATGATGCTGTTTCGAGGATGAAATTCAAAACAATGTATTACCTTAACGTCAACTGGGAAAAATCTAATCATCTTAAAGAACTAATTAAATATTATTTACTTTCAACAGATTTCTTTATAAATAAAATGGACGAAAGTAAAGAAGTGAGGTATCTTGGTCAATATAGCCCTTATAAAAGCCCAGTACCAAATCCATTTGCGTATACGCTTTATCCTCCAGCAACTATAAAAAATCCTTAATACATTAATTAAATAAAAGTTTCGAAATTCTGTTTGTTATTATTGGTATAGATAATAAACAAGATTTATATCCTGTAAATGCAGAAGTATAGGATTGGATTACTATTTTTACATATAAATGAATACGGTCTCCATCATTACAGTTAATTTCAATCAGCATGAGGTTAATATTGATTTTTTAAAATCGATAAAATCTTATCCTTCAAATTTTAACGTAGAAGTTATTTTTGTTGATAATGGAAGCAAAGAACAATACGAGCAAGAGTATAAGCAGATCTTACCCGAGCTTGTATATATCCGATCGGAAAAGAATTTAGGTTTTGCCGGGGGAAATAATCTTGGTATTAAAGTGGCAACTGGCAAATATTTACTACTGCTAAATAACGATACCGAAATTACAGCCAATTTAATCGATTCCCTAGTTTCTGAAATGGAAGAAAATCCCCAAATTGGAATAGTTTCTCCTTTAATTTTATACTTTGATAAACCTGATACCATTCAGTATGCTGGTTTTACAAATATGAATTATAAAACTTGCAGAAACAGCGCAATAGGTTTTATGGAAATTGATAAAGAGCAGTATGCTGTAAATAGTAGAGAAACTGGATATTGCCATGGTGCTGCTATGATGTGTCGTAGGGCAGATCTTGCAACTGTTGGTTTGATGGCAGATGAATTTTTTCTGTATTACGAGGAATTAGACTGGTGCGAAAGATTTAAAAAGGCTGGAAAAAAGATTTGGTTTACCGGTAAAACTAAAATTTACCACAAAGAATCGATTAGCGTAGGTAAAGAGAGTGCTATCAAAACTTATTTCATGACACGCAATCGAATGTTGTTTATAAGACGAAACACCTCTACTTTTAATACTTTAATATTTAGTATTTATTATATTTTAATAGCTTGTAGCAAACAGGTAATAACACAATTCTTAAAAGGTAGAAAAGATTTAATAAAATGGACCTTTAAAGGCTTATTTTGGAACTTTAAGAATTCTAAAAACAGTAAAAACTTAGGTTTTAAAATTTAAAACATTCCAATGATTATAGCTTTCTGGATTTCTTTATTCGTAATTATCTACACTTTTGTAGGTTATGGTTTTGTGTTGTTTTTTCTGGTGCGTATAAAAAGAGTCTTTAAAAAGCGCTTTTCATTTAGTGATAATGCAGAATTGCCAACGGTAACGATATTAATAGCGGCTTATAACGAAGAGAACATTATAGAAGAGAAAATTAAAAATACACTGGAGCTGGATTATCCAAAAGATAAAACTCAAATTATATTTATTACAGATGGTTCTTCAGATTCTACACCAGCTAAGATTGCATTACACCAAAATGTTTTGCTTCTTCATAAAGATTTAAGAACTGGTAAAATGGCTGCTATTAAAAGAGCAATGCCATCTGTCGCCAATGAAATTATCGTTTTTACTGATGCAAATACCTTTCTTAATAAAACGGCAATAAAAGAATTAGTAAAACATTACCAAAACGAAAAGGTAGGTGCAGTTGCGGGCGAGAAAAGAATTATGGTAGAGGAACTTGCCGATGCGAGTTCAGCGGGTGAGGGGTTTTACTGGAAATATGAATCGTTATTAAAGAAGTGGGATTACGAATTATACTCTAATGTAGGTGCAGCTGGAGAATTATTTAGTATTAGAACAAAGTTATATCAACCTGTAGAAAGTGATACAATTATAGACGACCACATGATTGCAATGAGAATTGCAGAAAATGGCTATTTAATAGCTTATGAGCCTGAAGCTTATGCAATGGAAACAGCCTCAGCCAATACAAAGGAAGAGTTAAAAAGAAAAGTTAGAATCGCCGCAGGAGGGATACAATCGATATTAAGACTTAAAAAAGCTGCCAATCCTTTTTATTACCCTGTATTAACTTTTCAATACTTATCTCACCGCGTTTTAAGGTGGACTGTTACACCTTTTCTACTAATTGCTGCATTAATACTTAATGTAATTATTGTCTGTAAAACAGATTTTTTTTTCTATAAAGCTGTACTTATCGCACAAATTTTATTTTATGCATTAAGTTTATTAGGTATGTTTTTCGAAAGAAAAAATATAAGGATAAAGGCATTCTTTATCCCATATTATTTTTGCGTAATGAATTATGCAGTAGTGGCAGGAATTATTCGTTTTTATCGTAAAAACCAAAGTGCAGCTTGGGAAAAATCGCAAAGAAAATCTTAATCGCTTTTCAATTAACCCGAATTAAAAGTTTACTCTTTTGATTTTAATAATTCGTAAACATCTTTTCGTACAAACGTTCGTTTCATCATGTAGGTAGAATGAACTAAAACATAGCCTGCTTTTAGAAGCTGGCTGCACGATTTTTTAATTCTCATTTTATGAGATAAGCCCTTTGCGTGATAAACTTCGTCAAATTCTATACAAATTACTTTGATATCAAGCTTGTCTTTAACTATTGTATCAATCACTGTATATTCTGCACCTTCTATTTCAATTTTTACTAAATCAACCGTTTTGTGGTTAAATTCTTTCATAAAATTCGATAAGCGGTCTACTGGCGCCTCTATATACTCTCCAGAATCTTGAAAAAGATAAACAGAATGGGAGATGTAGTTATCTAATTTTGGCGCATAAAACTTCAATACCGTATTTTCGTCCCAAACACCTCTATTAACGTATTTGATTTCATCCAATTGTTTGGCAGTTGCCCGATACATAAAGTTTTCATCATCAAAAACACCAAAGGTCTCACCTCTTGCAACAAATTCTTTGAGCTTAATAAAATAATTAATACCCTCAGGCATTGGATCGAAAATGAAAATCTTTGAATCGTATAAAACTTTCAGTTCAGTATCAAAAGAAATATCCTCACCAGCCCCAATGCAATAACATACAGAATCTTTATTTAGAAAGCCATCAGGAACTTTATAGCCGTGATGTTCTGAACCTACATGAACCAAGTTTTGAAGTGGTTTAACATCAGATTGAGGGTGGAATTTGATAATTTTTTTTGCAATTTCCTTTATAGCCTTCATAGTATTTTCGGTATAATATAATGATTTTTGAAGTACAATTTTTTTAGCTAAATACTTTTGATTCAACAATTACAGTATTTAACTTATATTTTAAGTATTAACAGTTATAAAATTATAGTAAATAGAAGTTTTTAGGTAGATAACTATTTTAAATTATCACCCATTTTACAGCCAACCCATGCGTAACTATGCATCATTACGGCTCTCATCAAACCTTCCCGGCGTCTAAAGTCCCAAACGTCTTTTAAAAATGGTTTGTAATTTTTAGAGTTTAACTGATCGAAGGCGACTGAAATTGTAGCTGTTAAAGAATAGGCCGAATGCCAGGTTCCAAAAGGAATAAATAATGTTTCGCCGGCCCCAACCGTGAAATTTATTGGGGTTGCATTTTTGTAGAGCGGAAATTTATCGTAATCAGGTTCAAAAATATTCACTTCTGAGCGCCAAGGATCATCAGCTTTTGGGTAAAGAAATTCTTCTTGTCCTCTTGGAAATACTGTGAATTGTTTGTCGCCATACAATTGAGTAATCCAGGCATTTAAGTGATAATAATCAAGATGTAAATAAGGGAATTTACCACCAGGTCCACCAATAAAAAGCTCAGTTGCACTTCCCCAATATCCTTTTTTAAACCATTTGCTTTCTAACCAATTTGGAAGTGCATAATTTAAGTTCAAAGGATCTATAAGTGGTAATAGCTCAGGTAATTCTTTCGAAATATTATATTTTAACGGATAAGGGGCAGGGTTACTTTCTGTACTCGCTTCAACTAAATCCATGGCTTCTTTCATAGTGTATGTTTTTCCACTTTTTTCGAGCTTTCTATCTCCGTAATTTGATCTAAACCAGTCTGGGGTAAATAAACCTTTAGCTTTCCATACACTTGCTGCATTTTTGAAAACTACCGGAATGCCTGGTTCATAAAATTCTTTTATAAATTCTTGATGAGAAATGTTATCAACTCTTTGAATTTCCATGGGGAGTAATGGTTGTTTTAGAATACAATTATAATTATAAAATTTGTTTAAAAATATGTTATTTAGTAAGATAGCTTACTGAATATATTGATTTTTTATGTTTTATTAAACTTTTAAATCCCAGTATTTGTAATGATAATTTGAGTTTTTAACAGCTAAACTGAGCAGATAATTATCCTCTACCTTGTAGCTTTTCAGTTTGTAAATTGAACCAAATCTTTCTACAAATTCCTTTGAACAATCAATGGAATTTAGGTTGTCAACTAAGCCTTCTCCAGTTGCTTTAAGAAGCGCTTCTTTTCTTGTCCAAAATGTATAAAAATTTGTTGTGTTAATTATTTTTTCAATTTCAATTTTATTAAAACACTCTGGCAGTAACGATTCGAAGTCAAAATTTGCTTTAATTAATTCTATATCCACCCCAACGGGTAATGGACTTAAAACAATGACTACAAAATTGCCACTATGACTAACATTAAAATGGTAATCTTTAAAAAGAGGCTTGTTGTTTTTCGTGAAAGAGAAAATAACATCAGAAGCATCTAATTCGCCCAGCTTTGTTAACAATACCTTAGAAAAAAAAATTCCAATAATAAACCTTCTCTTATCATCATGTTGCCTAAATTTCTCAGCTTTTTGTAATTCGTTTTCTTGAAGAATTTCCCTGCAAGATTTTTCTATTTTTTCATATATATCAATTGAAATTTTAAAAACGTGAATACGATCGGTTTCCAGAATTTTTTCGCTGCAATAATCTTCCCAAATAATACTGTCGGTTATCAAGTTTTTCAATTTAATACGCTTACTTACTTTTGAATGCCATCCAGAACTTCTTGTAACTTTTCTGAAAATACATGTACGTACTTTGGATCAAAAAACTGCAAATGTTCCAAAGGAATATCAACAATGGTTAATTCTCCACCCACATATGGTGCCCAGCCATTAGTATCCATATTCGGTACATAATTCATTTTTTTATCATTGGCTTTAAAAAGATGAACATTTACATTGTATTTTTTTAGCTTATATTTATTTAAAGCAATTTCATGAGTTTTTTGAATTTTATCTAAAACATACTTCGGATTAGATAAATCCATCTTAATCGGGTTAAATTTTTTGTAAAAATTATACATCGATCCAAGCGTAAAGCTTATATTATGGTTTATGTAAGCTTTAGGGTATTTGGATAGGTATAAAAAAGCAGAACTAACTGTTTTAAAAACATGGCTGAAAACTGCAGAAAAATTAGTGTCTTTAATCAGTTTTAAATAACTATCTCCATCATAGTAAGTATCAAGAAGGCCTAAGAATAAAACATTTTTGTTCATCTTTTGAAGCTGATGAGCCATTTCCAAAGCAATGGTTCCGCCAGAGGAATAACCCATAATTAAATACGGCCCATTTGGGTTTTCCTTTAAAATTTCCTGAATGTAACCAGCTGCAATATCTTCGATAGTCGTAAAAGGATCTTCTTCAGGATTTAATCCTCTAGGCTGAAGACCATATACAGGTTGATCTTTATCGATTTCGCCTGCAAGGCTTTTAAAAATGATAATGTTCATTCCTTGCCCATGAATGATGTATAGGGGAGGTCTATTTCCTGATTTTTTAATCGGAATTAGCGAGCCCCATGTTATTTCCTGCTTTGTTTTATTTAGTTGTAATGCAAATTTTTCAATGGTTGAGTTATCAAATAAAATAGCAAGCGGCAAGCGTATTCCGGTTTGCTTTTCAATTTCAACCATCACTTTAATTGCAATCATAGAATGACCGCCAAGTTCAAAAAAGTCGTCAGTAATGCTAATTTTATCTAGCTCTAAACTTTCTGCCCAAATTTTTGCTACAAGTTCTTGCTCTCTATTTCTTGGTTCAACAAAGGTGTTTTTATCAACTTGCTCACTAACATCATATTGTGGGAGCGCCTTTCTATCAACCTTACCATTTGAGGTTAGCGGTATATTATCTAACTCAATTAATATACGGGGAATCATATATTCTGGTAGTTGGCTTCTTAAAAATGAAATTATACTTTCCTTATCAAGAACATTTTCCGTAACCAGATAAGCAACTAGTTGTTTCTCATCACCATCCGAATCTGTTGTTAGAACTGCAGATTGTTTTACATTTGGGTGTTTTTGCAAAATATTCTGTATTTCACCCAATTCAATACGATTGCCTAGTATTTTTACCTGATCATCAATTCTACCCAAATATAAAATATTTCCATCAGGTAGCCACTTAACTAAATCACCTGTTTTGTAAATTCTATTATCTTCAAAATTAGTATTAGGATTTTGGATAAACGATTTTTGAGTCAGTTCATCATTATTTAGATAACCTTTTGCGAGTCCATCACCACCAATATGAAGCTCTCCTGGAACACCAACGGGGCAGTATTTTAAGTGTTTATTTAACACATGAATTGAAGTGTTTGAAAAAGGTTTTCCAATCGGTATAATAATAGGATAATCATAATCCTTATCTACAAGATGTACTAATTTTCCTATTGTTGTTTCTGTAGGGCCGTAATGATTAACGATTTCGCATGAAGCATTTAACGCTTTTATTTGTTTGATATACTCTGCAGGTAATGCCTCGCCGCCGAACATTAAAATTTTATCCGAGGTAAGCAGTTTGCCTTTGTGATTTAAAAATTTCCAGTGAGAAGGAACGACTTTTAAAAAATCTATCGTGTTTTGATTAAAATATTCGTGAATATATTCTGGGTTATTAAATCTATCTTTAGCAAAAAGATGTAGTGAAGCGCCTAAAGTTAAAGCACTAAACAACGTTGTGTTGCCTAAATCTGTAGAAATTGCAGAACCTAATGCAAAATTTTTACAATTTTTTAAGCTGGTTAATTTTGTTTTCAAACCGAATAAGTAATCTACAATTGCGCTATGCGGAATCATAACACCTTTTGGATTTCCTGTAGAGCCGGAAGTATAGATAATGTAAATTAGAGCTTCAGGACTTATAGAAACTGAAGGGTTTTCTTTTTTTGCTTGCCACACTTGATGATTAGCATCATCAAGACATATTATATCGCCACCAAAAGATTCGCTTATCTTTTGGTAGCTCATTTTATCACTAATTACGAAATTACCTTGCGATTCATCTGTTAAGAATTTTATTCGCGAAGAAGGATATTCTGGATCGATCGGTACGTACGCTGCACCTGTTTTTAGTATTCCGAAAATACTAATAACGGTTTCTAAAGATGAATGAATACAAATCGGAATTAACGTACCCTTTTTTAAACCAGCATCAATTAAATAATTTGCTAACTGATTGGATTTAATGTTCAGTTGCTCATATGACAAAGACTTTCCTTCAAAAACAACAGCCGTTTGGTTTGGGGATTCGTTTACCGTTTCGTTAAATAAATCAACAATTGTTTTCTCTTTTGGATAATCACAGTGTGCAGGGGTTATTTCGGGGAAAGGATTAGTATTAGATTGCGTATTACTGATTAAAACCTGCGGATTTGATGTTATATTCGATAATAACGAAACGAAATCGTTCATCATTCTGTTTATCGTTTCAGATGTAAAAAGCTGTGTATTATAAGCCCATTCAAAAATCATCGAATCTTTTGAACCATTTACATTCAACGAAATCTCAAAAGTTTGACAAACCCTTGGATTAGAAATAATTTTATGTGTTAATCCCGAAAAATTAACGGCATCGTCCATTCCTCTATCCACATTAAAAACCACTGGAACTAAAGGAATATTAGCTTTGTTCCTTTTTATATTAAGTTTTTTAAGTAATTCGCTAAAGGTTAATCGTTGATGATCGTAAGCATCTAAAATTTCATTTTTCCGTTTTAATAAATAATCTAAAAAGGTAGCATTTGGATCTATTTTACTGCGAAGGGGTAGTAAATTTACACAGTGACCTACAAGGTTTAAATTTTCTGATGCCAGTTGACCAGCAGATGGTAAACCTAATACAATTTCCTCTTGCCCAGTTTGGTTATATAAAAATACTTCGAATGCTGCGATTAATGTTGAAACAACACTGCTTTTTGCCTTAACAGATAGGTTTTTTACAGAATTGTACAAAGCACTATCTACAACATAATCATTTCTTTTACCTTCATATGTTCTGGTGGTTGGTCGGCTAAAATCTAAGGGCATATCCAGAACAGGAATGTTATTTTTATACTGATTTAACCAAAACTGCTGAGTTTCATAATATTCATCAGTTTTACTGAAAATAACTTGTTCTAAAGCGTATTTACTGATTTGATCTGGTAAAGCAAGTGTAGATTTTATTCCACTAAGAGTAATATTATAACAATTACTTAAATCTTCAAGAATGATTCCTAACGACCAGCCGTCTCCAATAATATGATGAATAATAATTGTAAAATAGTGAGTTTCCTCATCTAACTTATGAATGAATATCTTGAAAAGTGCATCATCATAAAGGTTAAAAGGTACACCGACTTTTTCAGTCACAAAATCCTTTAGTTTGGCAGGTATTAAAGCGGAATCGATGTCAGAAAAATCGGTAAATATAATGTCGTTATCTACCTGATTATATACAATTAAATTTTCTCCATCTTTAGAAACATTCGCTCTTAAGGCCTCATGACGAGAAGTAACGAGCTTAACTGCTTCCTGAAATGCTCGCAAATTAAATCTGCCGCTCAATTGAAGAGAAATAGATTCGTTATAGGCTAAACTAGCAGGATCGCCACCAATAACACATGATAGCCAAATTTCTTTTTGCGATTCATTTAATATAATTACCTTCTCAATTTCCTTTCCTTCTTCGAAAGGATTGTAATCAACCTCAATAAAGTTAGCCTCTGTCATGAATAATTATGTAAGTTTAACTTGAAGATACTTTCCTTCCTGATTAGGGTCTTGTACAAACCAAGCAGGATTTCCTTCTTTATCTTTTCCCAACTTTGCACCTTTTACCGGAGGATTACTGCTATCTACAACTACATCGTTTGCAACATAATTATTATTTGATTGATTTAGTACCGGAAAAAAACCAGCTAAAACCATTTCATCCATACTTTCTACGAAGCAATTAATAATTTTATCAATATCCTGATAAGTTAAGGTTTCTGTTATAAAACATGGGAAACCATCCAATACATGAATTCCTTTTTCACGCATTAAAACAAACATTAACTCACTGTAGGGAATTTCTTCATGATATTTAACTTTCCAGAGTGAGCCGTAATTAGCAACATAAATTGGAAGTTGTCTTTTTTCGAATTCATCGTTCACGCCTTTACTCAAATAAGCACCTTTTTCGTTCAGCTCTTGCTGTAAAGCAGGTCCCTTTTCTTTCATGTAGTTAAGTGACGCTTTAGCTGATGCCAAAGCAAGCGGATGACGCACAAAGGTTCCTGCGAAATAGGTAACGCCAATTTCTGGATAAGAGTTATCGCCATATTCCCAATTTCCACCATCCAATGCATCCATTAAGTTACTTGTACCCGCAATTACACCAATTGGCACACCTGCACCTATAACCTTACCATAAGAAGCTAAATCTGCTTTAATACCGAATAAAGCCTGAGCTCCACCTGGATGCATTCTAAAACCTGTAATTACTTCATCAAAAATTAAAGCAATGCCTGCATCAGCAGTAATTGTTCTTACTTTCTTTAAAAATTCTATTGGAACAAATTCTGGCCTCCTACTTTGTACTGGTTCAACTAAAACAGCTGCAATTTCGTCTGCTCTTTCCTTAATTATGGCTAAAGATTCATCTGTTCCATAATCTAAAACAAGTATATTTTGTACGGCTTCTGGCATAATTCCCGCTGCAGCAGGGAATGATTTGAGTTTTTTTGTTCCTCTAACTAAAACTTCATCAATAATACCATGATAAGAACCTGTAAATGCCACAATAAGAGATTTTGCAGTTACTGTTCTTGCTATTCTAATACAGCCTAAAACAGCTTCAGAGCCAGTACTGCAAAGTGCAGCTCTATCAAAACCTGTAAATTCACATATTAATTTACTTACTTCAGCAGCTAGTTCATGCTGAGGACCAACTTCATAGCCTTTATCGATTTGCTCATGCATTGCAGCCTTTATAACTTCAGGCTGGTACCCCAACATACTCGAGCCGAAGCCATTTAAAGCATCAATATATTCGTTTCCATCAATATCCCATAATTTACTGCCTTTTGATTTATTAATAACTATCGGATAAATAAGTTCTTTGGTTGCAGGTCTGAAACCTGATACAACTCTCGGATCGGCCATGTAAGAGCGACTATTTTTTGTGTACTCTTTACTTTTTGAGGTTTTCCTGTTATAACTTTCAACCAAATTGCTAATAAAATCTGTTTGTTTTTGGCTTAAATCCGAAGATTGGCGCTCAATTTTTGGAGTAGCACCAAATGGTTTTTGTATTTCTGCTTTTTCTTCGGCCGAAAGCCCATTATCTGTTGTTTTGCTCAACTCTTGTGGTTTCGCAATATTGTTGGAAACAACCGCTTGTATCGGAGCGGTTTGCATAGGTGCCGGGGCACTACCTTGCATCAACATAACTTGTTTAGATAGTATTTCTAGTTGTTGCGCAATTAAACTGAGTGCACTATCGTTAGCTGGCATTGAAGCCGCATTTTGTTGAATGTATTGAATTGCTTGCTGCGTAGCAATAGGTTGTTGTGAAGCTGCCTGTGCTACATATTGTTGTTCTGTTGCAACATCTGCAGGCGTGTTTTCATCTAAATAATTAACTAAAGTATCTATTGAAGCGTATTCTTCGTTTAATTTTCTAAAAGTAATCGGTAAATTAAACTCTCTTTTTAATGAAATAGCAACTTGAGTTAGTAATAAAGAATCTAATCCCAACTCAAGGAAATTTCTTGCAGAATCAATGTTGCTCATTTCAATACCTGAAGCATCTTCCAATATTTGCTTAACTTTCTCTGTCAGGTTATTTTTTCTCATCACAGTAATATTTAGTGGTATACTTTGTTTGGTTTGCTCGGTTCTGATCTCGTTTATTGTTTCATTATTTTTTGCCGCAACTGCACTTACCCAATATCTCTTTTTATCAAATTGATAGCCCGGAATATCTATAACTCTTCTATTTTGGTTCGCATAGAAATCGTCCCAGTTCGGACTCATTCCATTAACCCACATTGTACCTAGTGCGTTTAATAAGGAACTATATTCATGTTCTTTTGTAGCTAAACTTGATACTGAACTTACTTTTTTTGTTTTAACGGCTGCAATTTGTTTAATTAAGGTTGCCGTTACATTTCCTGGTCCAATTTCAAGAAATAATGGTAAATCCCCATCTATAATAGTTTCTATTGCTTTAGAAAATAGAACGGTTTTTCTTAAATGTAATGTCCAGTAATCAATATCTGTTGCTTCTTCTATCTCAAGTTTTCTCCCAGTAACGGTAGAAACGATTGGTAGCGTAGGAGCAGAAAGTTTTACTTCAGCAACAATTTTTCTAAAGTCACCTAAAATTGGCTCCATCATAGCGGAATGAAAGGCATGACTGGTAAATAATTGCTTATTAGCGATTTCAGCTTGATCTAAAAGCTTGATAAATTCATCAATTTGCTCAAATGGTCCTGCTACTACGCAAACCCTCGGGCTATTAATTGCTGCTATAGATAACTCTCCGAATAATAAACCTTCCACAATTTCACTTTTTTCTCTTACAGAGAGCATAGCGCCCGAAGGTAGTCCACTGATTAATCTTCCTCGGTTAGAAACTAATTTTAAACTATCTTCTAAAGTGAAAATTCCTGCAAGTTGGGCCGCAACATATTCGCCCACACTATGGCCGCAAAGTATTGTTGGGTTAATTCCCCAGCTTATCCAGAGTTTAGCTAAAGCATATTCAGTTACAAAAAGTGCTGGCTGAGTGTATTTTGTGTCTTTTAGCTTATTAGTTGCATCTTCTGATGCATCATCAACATAAATTATTTCCCTGATGTCAGTATCTATATATTTTTTTAAAATACCAGCACACTCATCTATTGCGGCTTTATAAACAGGTTCTTGCTGGTAAAGCTCAAAACCCATATTTAAGTATTGCGCACCTTGACCAGGAAAGGTGAAAACTAATTCTCTTGGTAGTTCATTAAGGGTATTGTCGTTTATAACGTTCGATTGTTCTAATAATTCTTTAAATTGATTAGTAGAATCAGCGACTAAAAATCTACGATATCTAAAGTCATTTCTGGTTTTTTGCAACGTGTAAGAAACATCAGAAAGCTCTGTATCAGGATGTTTATCTAAGTAAACAGTAAGCGCCCTTGCGTAGTTTTCTCTACTATTTTCTGAGTTTGCTGACCAGGTAATAAGTGCAGCAGGCATTTTTTCTGCAGCTTCTTCGATTGTATGCTCGTATCCTTCAAGTATAACATGAACATTTGTTCCACCAACACCAAAAGAGCTTACACCGGCAATTCTTTTACCATCAGTTTCCCAATCAGCAAATGTATTGTTTACATAAAACGGACTGTTTTTAAAATTGATATTTCGGTTTGGTATGGTGTAACCTAAAGATGCAGGAAGCTTTTTGTGTTGCAATGCCAAACATGTTTTTATTAAACCTGCAACACCAGCAGCATGTGTTAAATGACCAAAGTTGCTTTTGACAGAGCCTATAGCACAGAAATTGTTTTTGTCTTGTGGGCCAAAGGCTTCAACAAGACCTTCAAATTCAATTGGATCGCCAATAGGGGTGCCCGTTCCGTGTGCTTCAACATAACTTATTTCCGAGGACTCTATTCCTGCGTCTGCAATTGCATCAGCAATGGCACCCGCCTGACCTTCGATACTTGGCGCAGAGAAACTGCCTTTACCAAAACCATCGTTGTTGATTCCAACTCCTTTTATAACAGCATAAATTTTATCCCCATCCTTTAAAGCATCGTCAAGTCGCTTTAATAAAACAGCTCCAACACCATCGCTAAAAACAGTTCCAGTTGCATTATCGTCAAATGGAGCACAGTGCCCATCAGCACTTAGCATACTGCCTTCCTGATAAATATGTCCACTATTTATTGGTGCGGTAATACTTGCTCCACCAGCAATAGCAATTTCACATTGATTTGTACGTAAGCTGTTTACTGCCGTAGCAATAGCTAAAAGAGAAGTTGAACATGCTGAGTTTACGCTTACCGCAGGCCCTTTTAAATTTAAGTGATAAGCAGTTCTCGAAGCAAGATAATCTTTATCATTAACAGATAAAACCTGTGTTTTACCTTGATTGTTTATTAAGGTTGGATGGCCTAAAACATTGTTTTCGTAATAGGTATTGTTTCCATTACCTGCAAATACTCCAACTTTAGCATTGTGTTTAGAAGACAAATAACCCGTTTTTTCCAGCAACTCATGAGAAACTTCTAAAAAAACGCGTTGTTGAGGATCCATTAATTCAGCTAGCTTTGGATTTATGCCAAAAAATGCCGGATCAAATTTATCAGCATCATTTATAATACCCCTTGCCTTAACATAATTCGAATCATTTCTAAATTCTTCGGGTATACTATCATCTAATTCACATTCAGAAAAGAATGTTGTGGTTTCTCTACCTTCCGATAAAAGGTTCCAGAACTCTTCAATGGTATCAGCGCCAGGAAACCTGCCCGATAGACCAATTACAGCTATATCTTTTGTATTATTTAATGTTCCGTTTATCTTGCTTATTTTTTGTTTTGAATTGGTTTTATCTAAGTATTTTGCTATTCCAGATATAGTTGGAAATTGATAAAGCCTGGTAACGGGTAAAATATAATTAAATGAAGATTTTAATTCGGCAACGGTTTTTTGAGCCAATAACGAATTACCGCCCAATTCAAAGAAATTATCGTTTACACCGATTTTATCATAACCAAAAATGCTTTTTAAAACTTTTTCAATGTCAATTTCTTTTGGTGACGATGGCTTTTTAAAGATTACGTTCGATTCAGGTCTTTTACTATCTGGTTTTGGAAGCAATTTTCTGTCAACCTTTCCGCTTGTTGTTTTGGGGAATTCAGATAACCATACAAATGCGTCCGGAAGCATATAATCTGGCAAAGATTTAGCCATTAACTCACGAAGTTTATTGCCCTCGTAATTCTCCTTTTCGCCAATTAAATAAGCAACTAAAACTTGTCTCCCTGGTAAATCTTCTCTCAAAACAACAGCAACCTGTTTAATATCTTTTTGCTGAGCTAAAGCAACTTCGATTTCTCCAAGTTCAACTCTATAGCCTCTTATTTTAATTTGAAGGTCTCGTCGGCCTAGAAATTCAATATTTCCATCCGGAAGAATTAATGCAAGATCTCCGGTTTTGTAAATTCTTGTTTGCGATTTTGGTATAACTACAAATTTCTCAGCAGTCATTTCAACCGAGTTTAAGTAGCCATTTGCTAGGCAAACGCCACTAATGCAAAGTTCGCCAATTTCTCCGTCAGGTAATTCTTCTAAATTCTCATCGAGAATTAAAATCTTTGTATTATAGATGGCTTTACCAATATTTGGTAGGCTAGGCCATTCTGATGGCACCCCGGTAAGTTTAAGCTCGGTTACAACATGAGCCTCGGTAGGACCATACTGATTATATAGTATTGAACCTGGAATTTTCGTGAAAAAACTAATCACCTGTGGTGTTACTTTTAACTGTTCACCAGCGGTCATTACCTCTCTTAAAGATGAGGGGAAAATATCGTTTACAATTGCACTTTCTGTAATAGATTGCAAAGCAATAAATGGAAGAAATATTCTATTTACCTCTTGCTCTACAATTAAGTTTAATAGCATGTAAGCATCTAGCCTTAAATCTTCTGAAATAAGAACCAAATGGCCACCTGTAGTTAAGGTAGCAAAAATTTCCTGAAAAGAAACATCAAAACTAAGAGGTGAGAATTGTAAAGTTTTAGTTTTATGGCCAGCTATTGATTTTTCCTTTTGCCATAATAGTAAGTTAACCATTGCCATTTGCCCCATGCAAACGCCTTTTGGGGTGCCTGTTGTGCCAGAGGTATGCAGAATGTAAATCAGGCTGTCTTTTTCTGTTTTAACATCTAAATTTTCACCTGAAAGTTCTTTCGAAGAATTCAATGCATCTTCTACAATTAAAATTTTAGCATCACAATCAGCATATTTCGATGCGTTTTTATTCGAAACCAAAAAGAATTTAGCTTTGGAGTTGGTTAAGACAAAATTGGCTCTATCTTTTGGATAACTTAAATCTACAGGAACGTAAGCGCTTCCTGTTTTAATAATGGCAAGTAAAGCAATAATAGTATCTATCGAACGCTCTGTAGATAGAGCTATACGATCGTTAGGTTGAATATTTTCTTGAACTAAAAAACGGGCAAGTTGGTTAGCTTTTTTATTTAATTGATCATAAGAAAGTGAAGTATTACCAAAACTTACCGCGATACTATCACTATAGCTAGCTACAGCATTATGTATCAAGGTATTTAGCATTAAACTAATGTCGCTTTCTGATGTGTCTTGTTTGGTTGAAAACATATTTTTAAATATTGCAATAGCTTAAAAAATAAAGCTTTATAATAAAAAAATGATGATTACTGTATTTTGAAATTTAATATCATAATGTATTTAGAAGCTTACCATTAAATTTAACAAATTTTATTAATTTTTTCATAAAAAACCATGTCAGATAATGATAGACTATATTTTGCAGAAACATAGAAAAGCGTTGGTGCAAACTGCCAGACTGGGTGGCCTAATCTGTTTTTTCTTTTAGTCATGATTGAGAGCTGTTGACTTAAATTTACATAAAAAAGCATCAAATAAATGATAGTTTTTGTTTTTATCATAATAGGGTAATTCGTTGTTTTTATGAAACAACCAAGGTCTATTTGGTAATTAATTAATTGTTTGGTTGCGTATAAATACATTTCAAATATAGCGAAATGGTATTTACTTATTGTACAAATTATGTTACTAACTGTGGCTATTGTATTATTAATTCTTTTTTAGTATATGACTATGCATGTTAAGTGAGCTTAAAAAATTTCTCATTTTCTAAATGCTTTTATTTAATACTTTAGGGAGAAAAATAATAGCAAGTTTAGAAAAGAGAAAGGGGCTTAAATCCATAAGCCCCGATAAACCAAACAAACTATTTATGAAGTTAAAGTATAACCATCAATAAATTAATTTGTTTTAAAAAAGAGATTAAAATTAATTAATCCCTTTTTTGATGTTAATTTTAAATCGTCCCGTTGATTTATTCCTAACGAAACAAACCTCTTGAAATAATGGCGCTAAAACAATACCTAATACTTGGTATTTTTTACTCGTTTTATTAAAATAGATTGAGTTGAGCAGGTTTATACAAGAGTGGATCGAAATTATATTCTGCAGTAGTACTGGTTAGATTAGAAGTGAAATATACTTCGCTTTCTTCATAACGAGAGGCAACAGCTATATGAGTTTTATCGGCAACATCTTTAAATAACTTTTCTACCAAAGTTGGGTCGTTATTATCTTTCGATAAATGACTAAGTAAAAGATGACTCATGTAGCTTGGCTTGTAGTTAAGAAAAAGATCTAAAGCCTGAGTATTTGATAGGTGACCTTTTCCACTCGTAATTCTCCTTTTCAGATGATAAGGATATCTGCCATTTTCGAGCATTTCGGTATCGTAATTTGCTTCAAGAAATGCAGCATGGCAATTTTTAAACTGCGAAATTAATCGATCGCAAACTGAACCTATATCAGTGAAAACGCCAACCCTCGTATCATTATATTCAATGGTAAAACTAAAAGGATCTGCTGCATCATGAAATTTAGAAAACGCACAAATTTTTAAGTTTCCAATGCTAATTGTTTCTAGGTGGGTAAAGGAAAAAATATTTTCGGTATTTAAAATAAGTTTACTGCTTTTTAATGTGTTTGCAGTTATATAAACAGGAATATTATATTTTTTAGATAATACAGCCAACCCCTTTATGTGGTCGCTATGTTCGTGCGAAATAAAAATTGCTTTAACTTTGTTTATGTTTAAACCAAGCCGTGTCATTCTTTTTTCCACCTCTTTACAGGATAACCCGACATCAATTAACACCGCTTCTTCTGCGTTGCCAATATAATAGCAATTACCATTGCTGCCCGAATTTATTGATGTAAAATATAGTGCCATTTATTAATGCCGAAGATAAAGTTAATTTGTTGCGATGGCAAAGTTTGGGGCAGTTTTACGTTAAATCGTGGATAACAAGTTTGCAATCGACCATTACTTTTTGATAATTCTCCATTTCAATTTCTCTGTTAATTAATTTCAATAAGAGATTGATTGCATTTTCGCCAACAGATTCGGGGTTTTCTTCTATGGAAGCAATAGGCGGAGAGTCGAGATAGCTGATAAAAGAGTTATTACCAAAACCAACACATTCAAATTCATCAAATTTAGGGTGATTAATACCGCGTAAATACTTCACTGCATCAAATAATATTGGCTCCTTAAATGCAACTAAGGCAGTTGGCGTATTTTCCTGGTTAGCAAACAAGTTTTGAATGGCAGCTATGGTGTTTTCTTTATCGAAGTCTGTATAAGCAACTAAAGAGGCATCAAACGAAACCTGATTATCTTTCAAAGCATTAATATACCCATTAAAGCGATCGTGTGTAAAATTAATCATTTTTGGCCCACCCAGATAAGCGATTTTTTTATGACCTCTATCAATCAAGAACTTCGTTGCCTGGTAACAGCCTCGAAAAGTATTACCTAAAACTTTGTGGCAATTAAGATTGAAACTTGGGTTACGGGTGTAATAAACTACTGGCAAGCCTATTTGTTCAAACTGATCGAAGTGCGAAAAATCTTGTGTATGCTTCGAAATGGCTACAATTAGGCCGTCTACCCTGCTTTTTAAAAGCATGTTGGCCAATTGAATTTCCTTTTCTAAATCATCGTGAGATTGCCCTATGATTACATTATAGCCATGTTCCATTGCAAACTGCTCAACACCATAAATACTTCTCGTAAAAAAGTGGTCCAACAGGTTAGGTAAAATAATACCTATGATTCTAGATTTACGTTCCTTTAAGTTAATTGCCGATTTATTTGGCGTAAAGTGTAAATCACGAGCCATTTCCTGAACACGTTTCTTTGTGTATTCATTAATTGTAGGGTAATTGTTAAGTGCTTTGGATACCGTAGATACAGACATTTTCAGCTTTTCGGCTAAAAATTTTAATGTAACGGGCGTATTATTCATCTTTTTTTCCGATCTCCATGCATAGTTAAGAAAAATTTTTGGAAATTATTTCAAACGTTTGAAATACTATTCAGGTTAATTTTCGCCCTTTTTAACCCAATAACAGTGATTTTATAAATTACTGTTTTATACATTCGTTAAACAGTAATTATAACTAACCAAGTAACTATGCTTAAATTATTATTCAAAATTAAAGGAAGTAAGGGGATTATCGACTTCTAAATTTCTTATCCAAAAAAATCAACCTTAAAGCTAAGGGTGATTGTCCTGTAAATTTTAATAAACATCAATGTGGTTAAAAAGGCCATCGAGGATTTTTTTTGCAAATTTTTTTAAGAATAAAAATCTTTCTATCCTAAACAAAAAATTTAAAATAAAATAGATAAATAATTAATTATGAGTAAACTATATACTTTAAATAGGAGTTTTCAGTGTCTAAATCTGAATGTTTTCAGAATGGAAGATTTCTGTATTCTTTAGCTTTCTTTATGCTGTTTTCGTGTTTCGCGGCTTTTGCGCAAACTACAATTTCCGGTACGGTAAAAGATGCTGGCGGTTTGGTTATGCCTGGGGTAAGCATTAAGGTTAAAGGAAGTCAAAACCTAACGGTTACTGACGATAATGGTAAGTTTTCGTTAAAAGCAGATGCACGCTACAAATGGTTTATACTCGCTTACCTTTCCTAAAGCGGTTACTAAAATAGATACCATTTATGTTAAGGTATTAAATAGTTCGGTTGCTGGTACAAGAAAAATAGAAATCGATTTGGTGCAAAATACCACCGAACAGTATACCGTTGGTACTTTTACGCAAGCTTTTAAACGCTTTGTTGAAGTAAAATAAAAGCGAGTAGAAAACTCGTTACTTAAGGCCGCAATAGCCTTAATTTCGGGTTAATGAGAATAAAATCAATATATTTGAAACTCAGTTATACTTAGAGGCTGTATCAAAATTAATTTTGAAGGACTATTAGCAGAATAATATTTTGAGCGGTCGTCATTCACGTGAAAACGGGAATCGTAAAGCGATAGAAAGGTTGTGAAATAAAAGCCTTTTAAAGCCCTAAGATGCCCAGTCAAGCTGAGCATGACGATGCCGCCAAATTAAATTCTTTTACAATAGCTAATTTTTTTTGTGATAAGCCTCTATTCTACTAACCAAGTTTATTGTTTTATCTCTTGAACTGAAATCAATTAATTGCTTCAGTTCTGCTTAAAAATTAAATGATTATGCCAAAATTAAAAGTTAGGGTTTTTATAATTTGCTTCACGCTCTTCTCGTCAGTTTGTTTTGCTCAGGTAAGCTCTATTCAAAATATTCAGGCACGTAAAATTCAAAGTCTTAATGGCAAGTGGAACTACATAGTAGATCCTTACGAAAACGGATTTTACGATTACAGGCACCAACCTTATGATCAATCTAAAACTGGAACAGGCGGTTTTTTTGATGATAAAGAACAGAAAGATAAAAGCGAATTAATAGAATATGATTTTGATGGTTCACCTCAAATGAATGTTCCTGGCGATTGGAATTCTCAATCTGAAAAGCTTGAACTTTATGAAGGTACAATTTGGCTACGAAGAAAATTTAATGCTCAACCCGAAAAAGGAAAACGCTATTTTGTGTATTTCGCTGCGGTTAATTATGAAGCACATGTTTATTTAAATGGTAAAAAATTAGGTACACACAAAGGTGGTTTCACTCCATTTCAATTTGAAGTAACCGGAAAACTTAAAGCTGGTA
The DNA here is from genome assembly GCF_042650905.1 of Pedobacter jamesrossensis. Classification (NCBI taxonomy): domain Bacteria; kingdom Pseudomonadati; phylum Bacteroidota; class Sphingobacteriia; order Sphingobacteriales; family Sphingobacteriaceae; genus Pedobacter; species Pedobacter jamesrossensis. The sequence continues at coordinate 32,579 of NZ_JBHSBY010000128.1, forward strand.
ATAATTCATTGATTGTAAAGGCAGATAATACCAGGAAACCTGATGAAATACCAACTGTAAATACCGATTGGTGGAATTATGGAGGTATAACTCGCGATGTTTATTTAGCCGAATTGCCTGAACATTTCATTGCCGATTATAAAATGCAGCTCGAAAAAGGCAGCAATAATTCCATTAGCTTCTCACTAAAATTAGCCGATTCTTTTGCTGGACAAGATGTTTCTGTTACCATTCCAGAGCTAAACCTTAAAAAAGATTACAAAACAGATAACGAAGGCAAAATTAGCGAAGTTTTTATTTGGAATAACCTTACGCTGTGGTCGCCGGAAAACCCTAAGCTTTATACCATTAATATTAAATCGGCTAATGAAAATATCGAAGATAAAATCGGTTTTAGAACGATAGAAGTACAAGGCGATAGCATTTTACTTAATGGGAAATCAGTTTTCTTCCGTGGAATTTCAATGCATGATGAAAACCCACTTTTACAAGGTCGCTTACGCTCGCAAGGCGATATGCGTATGATGTTGCAATGGGCTAAAGATTTAAACTGTAATTATGTTCGTTTGGCTCACTATCCACATAACGAAGAAATGATTCGTTTAGCTGATGAAATGGGTTTATTAGTTTGGGCTGAAGTACCAGTCTATTGGACAATTAGCTGGGAAAATCCGGTTACTTATGCAAATGCAAAGCAACAGTTAACCGATTTAATTTCCAGAGATAAAAACAGAGCAAGCGTTGTGGTTTGGTCTATCGGTAACGAAACGCCATTAAGTGCGCCAAGACTTAGTTTTATGAGTAATCTGGCAGAAACAGCACGCTCGCTGGATGATACAAGATTAGTTGCTGCGGCACTTGAAGTTCATCGCGAAGGAAATACAATGATTTTAAATGATCCACTTGGCGAAAAAATTGATTTAGTAAGCTTTAACGAATATGCAGGCTGGTATTTTGGCGGTGTGCCTAGTGAAATTACTAAATACAATTTCAATATTAAATACAATAAACCAGTTGTAATTACCGAGTTCGGTGGCGATGCCTTAGGTGGCTTCCATGCCGATGAAAATACAAGATGGAGTGAAGAATATCAGGAAGCTTTATATAAAAACCAGTTAATTATGCTTGGTAAAATTCCGGCACTTCGCGGAATAATTCCATGGATTTTAACTGATTTCCGTTCGCCAAGAAGGCAACACCCAGTTTACCAGAATTTTTGGAATCGTAAGGGATTAATGAGTGAAACTGGGAAAAAGAAAAAAGCATATTTTGTGCTTAAAAACTTTTACGATCAAATGCAGGCAAAATATAAATAAGGTTCTATAAATATCATCATGAAAAAATATCTTCCACTTGCACTTCTTTTAACCTTGCCTTTAGCAAATGTTTTGGCACAGGATAAAAAGATTGAAAAGAAAATAGATTCAGTTTTAAAACTGATGACTTTAGAAGAGAAAATCGGTCAGCTGAACCAGTACACTGGAGGCGATGCAACAGGACCAATTACTAATAACCCGAATAAGTTAAAAGATATTCGTGATGGCAAATTAGGCTCAATGCTTAATGTAAAAGGTGCCGCTGAAACCAGAAAGGTTCAGGAAGTAGCCATGCAATCGAGAATGAAAATTCCTTTGCTCTTTGGTTTAGATGTAATTCATGGGTATCGGGTTACTTTTCCAATTCCTCTGGCCGAAGCTGCAAGTTGGGATTTACCTGCTATGGAAAATGCGGCCAGAGTGGCTGCAAGAGAAACAGCTGCTTCTGGTGTGCATTGGACATTTGCGCCAATGGTAGATATTGCCCGCGACCCGCGTTGGGGAAGGGTAATGGAGGGTGCAGGAGAAGATACTTACCTGGGTTCTCAAATTGCTAAAGCTCGTGTGCATGGTTTCCAGGGAAAGGGTTTAGGTAATCTTGATGCGATTATGGCCTGTGCAAAACATTTTGCCGCTTATGGTGCAGCAATAGCAGGAAGAGACTACAATACCGTTGATATGAGCGAGCATACTTTATGGGAAACTTACTTACCTCCCTTTAAGGCCGCAGTTGATGCTGGTGCTGCAACTTTTATGAATTCTTTTAATACTTTAAATGGTATTCCGGCAACGGGAAATGCTTATTTACAGAGAGATATTTTAAAGGATAAATGGAAATATACTGGCTTTGTGGTAAGCGATTGGGGTTCGATAGGAGAGATGATTGACCACGGTTTTGCAAAGGATAAATCTGAAGCGGCAGAGTTAGCCATTAAAGCAGGTAGTGATATGGATATGGAAAGCAGAAGTTATTTGCCTTCGTTACCAAAACTAGTAGCAGAGAAAAAAGTACCCGTTGCTTTAATAGATGATGCCGTTAGAAGAGTTTTACGCAAGAAATTTGAGATGGGATTGTTTGACGATCCTTATCGATTCAGTAATGAAGAACGTGAGCAGAAAGAATTAAATTCGACTGAAAACAGAGCTGCATCATTAAAAATGGCAGAGAAAAGCATCGTATTATTGAAAAACGAAAAGCAAACACTTCCTCTTTCTAAAGATTTAAAAAAGATTGCAGTTATTGGTCCCTTGGCAAAATCTGAAAAAGACATGCAGGGTTTTTGGTCAATAGCTTGGGAAAACGACAAACTTGTTTCCCTATACGATGGCTTAAAAAACAAGGTTGGTAATAAAACAGAACTTTTGTATGCTAAGGGATGTGGTATTTCTGATTCTTCTAAAACTGGTTTTGCAGAGGCTGTAGCAGTTGCTAAGGCAGCAGATGTTGTAATTATTGCTGCGGGCGAAACGTTAGATATGAGTGGCGAGGCAAAAAGCAAAACCAATATTCATATTCCTGGTGTTCAGGAAGATTTAATTAAAGCCATTCAGGTAACCGGCAAACCTGTTGTAGTATTGCTAATGGCTGGCCGCCCGTTAATTTTTAACTGGACGGCAGATAATGTTCCTGCAATTATGTACACATGGTGGCTAGGCAGCGAGGCAGGTAATGCGATGGCAAATGTTCTATTCGGCGATTACAATCCAGCCGGTAAATTACCGATGACTTTTCCGCGTAGCGAAGGGCAAATTCCTCTGTATTATAACTATCTAAGCACTGGTCGTCCATCTAAAAGCGATAATGACAGAAATTATAAATCAGCTTACCTTGATTCTCCAAATAGTCCAAGATTTGCTTTTGGCCATGGATTGAGTTACACTACATTCGATTACAGCGGATTAACGCTTAATAAAACTCAGATGGCCATGAATGATAAAATCAATATTAGTTTTACCTTAAAAAATACAGGTAAATACGATGGAGAAGAAGTTGTTCAATTGTATTTGCAGGATAAGTTTGCTTCTATTGTGAGGCCTGTTAAGGAGCTTAAAGATTTCCAGAAAGTAATGTTAAAAGCTGGTGAAACTAAAACATTAAGCTTTACAATCGATAAAGAAAAACTTTCATTTTATAACCAACAATTAAAATGGACAGCCGAAGCTGGAGATTTTAAACTAATGATTGGAACAGCTTCAGATAATATTAAACTCGAAAAAGATTTTACTTTAATCAATTAACCATTTCCTTCTAATCTTATTGGACAGAAAAACCGATGATTCATATCTATGGGCATACCTGGCCGGTACGTTGGGGCGATAACGGTGAAGAGAAAATGGTTAAAGTTTATGCTAACTGTACAGAGGTCGAAATATTTTTAAATGGTAAAAGCTTTGGTTCTAAGAAACGTAATAGTCAGGATTACCCTGCCGCTGGTTTGCGCTGAAATTTACCTTTTGTAAAAGGAGAGAACATCGTAAAAGTAATTGGTAAGAAAGGTAAAGAAATTGTAACTGATGAAATCAAATTCAATTATCAGACTGAAAAGTGGGCTAAGCCAGCTAAAATGGAGTTAAAAAAGATAAGCGAGCAGGGTGATGAAGCAACCGTAGAAGTGAAATTATTTGACAGTAAAGGCGTACAATGTTTAGATGCTATTAATTGGATAAACTTTGGGTTAACTGGCGATGGAAAATTATTAGACAATCTTGGAACATCTTCTGGCTCGAGAAAGGTTCAGGCTTTTAACGGAAGAGCGATAATCAGTATTAAATTAAATAAAGGGAAAAGTGTAGTTTCTGTTAAATCAGAAGGATTGCCAACCTTATTTACAGAACTTTAGTATTATGAAAAGAATAATAACGAATACATTTATTCTGTGTTTCTTCCTGCTATCAACAGCTTTCTCGGCTTTTGGTCCGGCGAAAGGTACGATAGAAAAAGAAACGGAAGCTGTTTTAAAAAAACAAATTTTAGAAGAAGCAAACTGGGCCATGAAACAAAAACCAGTTACTGTAACAGCGTCATCTTCGCCTAGAAGCGCAGGCGAGAAACACGATTTCTTTTCAGAAGCAGATTACTTTTGGCCCGATCCGAAAAATCCCGATGGTCCATACATCAACAGAGATGGTTTAACTAACCCCGATAACTTCCTCGAACACAGAAAGGCAATGGTTAGATTAAGCAAAATAATTGGTTCGCTCGCATCGGGTTATAAAATTACAGGCGATGAAAAGTATGTTAAGCAAGCAGTGGTACACCTCAAGGCTTGGTTTGTTAATAAAGAAACTTTAATGAATCCGAATTTACTTTATGCTCAGGCGGTTAAGGGAAAATTTACAGGGCGAAATTATGGTATTATCGATACAATCCATTTAATGGAAGTTGCCCAAGGTGCTTTGATAATGGAAAAGGCAAAAGCATTTGATAAAGAAACTGCAAAAGCTGTTAAAAAATGGTTTGCTGATTATGTTTTGTGGTTAAATACTAGTAAGCCTGGTATTCAAGAGAAAACTGTAAAAAACAATCATGCAACTTGTTGGGCTATGCAGGTTGCATCGTTTGCCAAACTTTGCGGCTATGAAAATATGTTAGATTCCATTAAGACAAACTTTAAAACCAATTTACTACCCAATCAAATGGCTGTTGATGGAAGTTTTCCTTTAGAAATGGCTCGTACAAAACCTTATGGATATTCTATTTTTAATTTAGATGCAATGACTATGCTTTGCCAGATTTTATCAAGCCCAAAAGATAATTTATGGAATTTTGAAACAGCAGATGGTAAATCGATAAAAAAAGGAATTGCCTACTTATATCCATTTATTGCAGATAAAAGTAAATGGACATTAGCAACTGATGTTATGTATTGGAACAATTGGCCTGTTGCACAGCCTTTTTTACTTTTCGGCGCAAATGCCTATAACGAAAAATCCTGGTTAAATACCTGGAAAAAATTAGATCATAATCCTCAGGTAGAAGAGGTAATTAGAAACCTGCCAATCCGTAATCCTTTAATCTGGTTATAATATGAAACAGAAAATTCAAATCTTATCGTTGATGTTATTGTCTTTCAACGTAGTAAAGGCACAAAAAACAGATGTTGCAAAAGCATTTGCATCAGCAGAAAAACAAACAATTGTCCTAATTAAGAATGTAGATTCTGCCAGAAAAGATAAACCTAATTTGGTATCTCCAAGAACGGTAGAAAAAGGAGCTTTTAAAATGGTTGTTTCAAAAGACTGGACTAGTGGCTTTTTCCCAGCAGAGCTTTGGTATTTTTATCAATATACAAAAGATAAAAAGTGGCTTGATTTAGCTAAAAAATATACAGAAGATATTAAAAAAGAACAGTTTAACCGGGGTACGCACGATTTGGGTTTTATGATTTATTGCCCTTTTGGTAATGGTTATAAACTAACAAAAGATACCGCATATCGTTCCGTTATTGTTCAGGCTGCAAAATCACTTTCTACAAGATTTAACAAAACAGCAGGCGTGTTAAAATCTTGGGATCATAATGGTGATAAATGGAAATACCCAGTAATTATTGATAATATGATGAATTTGGAATTACTATTCGAGGCAACCAAATTTACCGGCGATTCATCATTCTATAAAATTGCAATTTCTCATGCTGATAATACGATTAAAAATCACTTCCGCCCTGATTTTAGTTCTTACCATGTTATAGATTATGATACTACGCAAAATGGTAAAATTCTGCAAAAACTAACGGCTCAGGGTTATGCAAACGAATCGGCATGGGCACGTGGCCAGGCATGGGCATTGTACGGATACACAATGTGTTTTAGAGAAACAAAAAAGCAAGCATATTTAGCTCAGGCAGATGGTATTGCGAACTTTATTTTAAGTTCTAAAATAACTCCCGAAGATGGTATTCCTTATTGGGATTATAACGACCCTCAAATACCTAACGTATCCAGAGATGCCTCTGCAGCTTCAATTACGGTTTCTGCACTTTATGAACTCGCTAAATACAGTAAAAATAGTAAAAAATATAAATCAGCAGCCGATAAAATTTTATATTCGCTTAGTACAAAATATGTAAGTAAGCCAGGCGAAAATTATGGTTTTATTTTAGAACACAGTACAGGTCATCGTCCGGCAAAATCAGAAATTGATGTGCCAATTAACTATGCAGATTACTATTATCTCGAAGCATTATTAAGAAGTAAAAACTAATATCAGAATTAATTAAGAAAAGTTGAAAAATGATTTATAGATTTTATAAAGGTGCGTGGGGACACGCACCTTGGCTATGGAGTAGGGACACCAATGTTATCAACTTAAAGAGAGTACAAAAAATATTGTCATCGTGAGCGTAGTCGAAGGAAAGATATTTTATGTATTCGACTATTAAAATGGTTTTCGACTATGCTACCATTGACGTTTTTTGTTTGTCGTCATTGCGAAGCAGGGTTTGTGTGAGCTGAAGCAATCTTATTTCAATTATCTTTCGAATAAGATTGCTTCTTACCTCGTAATGACGATTGCCTTAAAACGTTATTTATATTTATTTTTATGAAATAAATTAACCCTGCCACTGACGTTTTTTGTTTGTCGTCATTGCGAAGCAGGGTTTGTGTGAGCTGAAGCAATCTTATTTCAATTATCTTTCGAATAAGATTGCTTAGTAACTCGCAATGACGATTGCCTTAAAACGTTATTTATATTTATTTTTAAGAAATAAATTACCCCTCAGACTGACAACGTTTGTACTTAAATTAATAGCATTTTGGTAGGGATACGCACCTTGGCTATTGCCATGGAACGTGTCTCCACGTTCTATAAAGTAATTGGAGTTGAAATTTAAACAGTTTCTAAATTTTTAATTAATTAGAACTTGGTAGATGAAATTTTAAGGATAAGGATTTACTTAAATTAATAAGAGTTTAAAGAAAAATGATGGTAATTTATTAATAATATTGCAAGCAAAACCCTATACAATAAACGAGCAAATAGAATGAAACAAAACTTAAGCCTTCTTTTAGTTTTAGCTACCGCATTTACAGCTGGTGCTCAAATCAAAAAAACAACTAAACCAACTCAGGCCTACACGGTAGGTAATAAAAAAGTATCAGTATATGTTACTGCTCAAAATTCGGATTTAAGAATTCGCAAAACGGAAACTTTAAATTTTGTAACAAATAAGCAGCCATTTGAAACGGAGCCTTGCGTTTTTATCGATCCTACAATAAAATACCAAACTATGGTTGGTATTGGTGGTGCTTTAACCGATGCTTCTGCAGAAACATTTGCAAAGCTATCAAAGAAAAACCAGGATGAATTAATGGAGAAATACTATAATCCAACCAGTGGAATAGGTTACACACTGGCACGTACAAACATAGCAAGTTGCGATTTCTCTAGCGGCAGCTACACGTATGTTCAGGATAACGACAAAGAACTGAAAACTTTTAGTGTTGCACACGATGAACAATTTAAAATTCCATTAATTAAGCAGGCAATTAAAGCCGCTGGCGGTAAATTAACCCTTTTTGTAAGTCCATGGTCGCCACCAGCATGGATGAAAGATAATAACAGTTTACTTGGAGGCGGACATTTACTTCCTGCGTATCGTCAAAGTTGGGCAAACCACTACGTAAAATTCATTAAAACATACGAATCGATGGGAATGCCAATTTGGGGTTTAAGTGTTCAAAATGAACCAATGGCTAAACAAAAGTGGGAATCATGCGTATATACGGCAGAAGAGGAACGCGATTTTATTAAAAACTTTTTAGGTCCAACGCTTCAAAAATCAGGATTAGCATCGAAAAAGTTAATTGCCTGGGATCATAATCGCGATCAGATTTTCCAAAGAGCATCTACCATATTAAATGATAAAGATGCAGCAAAATACGTTTGGGGAATTGGTTTTCACTGGTACGAAACATGGACCGGAAGTAACATGCAATTCGGAAATGTTAAACAAACACATGAGGCATATCCAGATAAAGCATTGATTTTTACTGAAGGATGTAAAGAGAAGTATGATGTAACTAAGCTAGATGATTGGACTTTAGGTGAACGTTATGGTTACTCTATGATTAACGATTTTAACAGTGGAACAGCAGCTTGGACAGATTGGAATATTCTGTTGGACGAAAACGGAGGACCAAATCATGTTGGTAATTTCTGTTTTGCACCAGTTCATGCAGATACAAAATCAGATAAATTAATTTATACAAATGCTTTCTATTATATGGGACACTTCTCTAAGTTCATCCGTCCGGGTGCGAAGAGAATTGGTTCGGCATCAAGTCGCGATAAATTGCAAACAACAGCATTCATTAACCCAGATGGTAAAGTTGCGGTTGTGGTTATGAATCAATCTGATGAAAAATTGAAATATAGTTTATGGATTAAAGGAGAAGCAGCTACTACAACAAGCTTGCCTCATTCTATAACCACATTAGTAATCGAATAATATTAAATTAATGGTAAAAGAATCTAATCTTTTCTCTTTAGAAGAAAAGGTTGTAGTGGTAACAGGCGCTACAGGTATATTAGGCGAGGCATTTGTTAATGGCCTTGCCGCTGCGAAGGCATCATTGGTCATTATCGGAAGAAATGAAGATGTTGCAAAACAAAGAACAGAAGAAGCTATTAGTGCAGGTGCTAAAGCAATTTATATCCTCGCTGATGTTTTAAATGAGGAAGATTTAGAGCATGCTAAGCTGAAAATTCTTACTGAATTTGGAAGAATCGATGCGCTGGTAAACGCTGCTGGTGGAAATGTTGCCGAAGCTGTTGTTCAACCAGGAAATGATGTTTTCGATTTAAATATTGCTGCATTGAAACAAGCTTTCGATTTAAACTTATTTGGTACTATTTTACCAACACAAATTTTTGGTAAGGAGATTGCAAAACAGGGTGGAAGCATTGTAAATATATCTTCAATGGCTGCATCACAGGCAATTACAAGGGTTTTGGGCTATTCTTTAGCAAAATCTTCTATAGATAGCTATACCAAATGGATGGCCGTCGAACTTGCCAACCGCTACGGCGATAAAATCAGAATGAATTCTATTGCACCGGGCTTTTTTGTTACCAACCAAAACAGAACCTTGTTAACCAATGAAGATGGTTCGCTTACTGCCAGAGGAAAATCAATCATCACAAAAACACCTTTTAAAAGATTTGGTAATCCGGATGAATTAATTGGAGCCTTGGTTTATTTGCTAAGTGATGCTTCAAAGTTTGTAAATGGCGAGAATATAAAAGTTGATGGTGGTTTTAGTGCTTTCTCTGGTGTGTAATTTATGGAATCAAAATATAAAAAATTAGAACAAACTTGGCGCTGGTATGGCCCAAACGATCCGGTTAGCTTACAAGATGTAAAACAAGCAGGAGCTACAGGAATAGTTACCGCTCTTCACCATATTCCTCATGGCGAAATTTGGCCTTTGGCAGATATTCAGGAAAGAAAATCAATTATCGAAGCTTCAGGTTTAACTTGGTCGGTAGTAGAAAGTGTACCCGTACACGAGGCGATTAAAACCCGAAGAGCTGATGCTGATAAGTTTATAGAAAACTATAAGATTTCACTTCAAAACTTAGCGAAATGCGGTATTAAAACTGTTTGTTACAATTTCATGCCGGTTTTAGATTGGACGCGTACACAGCTGGATTTAGAAATGACAGACGGCTCAAAGGCTTTGTATTTTAACTGGATTGACTTAGCGGTTTTTGATTTACATATTCTAAAAAGAGCAGGCGCTGAAGATGATTATCCACATTCTGTTTTAGAACGTGCGAAAGCTAAATTTGCAACCTTAAATCAGCAACAGCTTGATGATTTAAGGGTTAATGTGTTGATGGGCATTCCAAATGAAAAGGAAATAGAATTGGAAACACTTCGCAATAGTATTAATGAGTATAAAGTAATTGGTTTTAATGGTTTAAGAGAAAATCTGGTTTACTTTTTATCTTCAATTGCAGAAGTTTGTGAAAAAGAAGGAATAAAAATGACGATACATCCTGACGATCCGCCATATCCGATTTTAGGTTTGCCAAGAATTGCTAGTACAATTGATGATTTTAACTATATTCTTAAAAATGTAGATAAACCATTTAATGGCGTTTGTTTTTGTACAGGCTCATTAGGTGCCGGTGTAGATAATAATGCATTAGAGATTTTTAATGTGGTAAAAGAACGTGTTTATTTTGCGCATTTACGTAATGTAACTAAAGACGAAGACGGGAGTTTCTACGAAGCCGACCATTTAGGCGGAGACGTAAATATGTACGAAATTATGAAAGCATTATCAGAAGAAAATGCTTTAAGAGATAAATCTATTCCTTTCAGACCTGATCATGGTCACCAGATGTTAGATGATTTAGCAAAGCAAAGTAATCCGGGTTATTCGGCTATTGGCCGTTTACGCGGTTTGGCAGAACTACGCGGACTTGAGCTTGGTGTAACCGGTAATTATTAAAGTTAATCCTGTCGGTTTGCTAATCGGCAGGATTAATAGTTATCAAATAAATACAATCTATACTATAGAGTAATATATAGTCGTTTATAAGTGAGGATGCTAAAAATTTTGTTTGTTTTTTGATGAAAGTTGGTGTGAATCAAAAATCTGATAAAAACAGAAAGAGTTCAGTTTTTGTTAATCGAAGATTGAAATAGATAGTAATAGTATCAATATTTTATTTCACTTTTGCATTGGTTCAATTTGATTGATTGATTTATGGAAGATAATACAAAACCGGGTAAAAGAATTCTAACACCCTCAGTAATTCATGAGGATTTGCCTGAAGTTAAAAAGCCTGAGCATTTAAGAAAAGGACCGGTTGAGCAGGAAGATATGTTGCCAGAAAATCCTGAAAGAAATTATCATCACGAAGAATTTAGAAGTGTTACGGGAAGTCACGATGAATTGAGATACGCAGATGATGATGTTTGGAATGGAGAAGATGCCTGAATTACATTATTGCGGGCTACCGAAATACCTGTCTGTAATATAAATAATAGTCCTTATTAGCCCTTAAAGGCTATCTTTAAGTTAATGATAATTGTTTATATTGGTATTAAGATAAATCAATATCAGCTTTATTTGAATAATGGCTATAGAAATCATGCAATTGACTAAATCGCCTTTTTGGATAATTTCTTTCTTTTAAAGATTTAGCTTATAATTTACCAAATCAGATTCTAACTTGTTCTGAGTCTACATTGTTTTTTAATAAAATAAAATTTCCTAAATCTATCTTTAAAATGTTCAAATGATTTGTTACATTATGCCTTTATAAATACTAGATGGATAAATTGGATAACACTAAAGTTTCTTATAATATATTTCAAGACTGGAAAGCTAATAGCGGAAGTGTAAGCAGTAAATTTGTTATGGTGTTTTATCGAATCGCCAGTTGGACAAGAAGCAAAACTATTCTCACTATACTTTTTTTCTGGTATCTCATCTTTTATATCGTTTACATCGAATGGATATCTGGAATTCAAATTAGCTTATTCGCTAAAATTGGAAAGGGCTTCAGGATAGAAAATGGAAGAGGAACTTCCATAGATAGCGAAGCCGAATTTGGTGTAAATTGTACCATTCGTCAATTAACAATCGTTGGAAGAAAAAAATTAATAGATAATACGTTTAGTGGTGCACCAAAAATAGGCGATAACGTGGATATTGGTGTTAATGCCATAATTATCGGAAATATTCAAATAGGTAATAATGTGGTAATAGGGGCAGGTGCAGTTATAACCAAAAATGTGTCTGATAATTCTGTAATGGTAGGCAATCCTGCAAAACTGCTTAAAAAGGTTTATGATTTCCCTGCTTTCGAAGATAGTGAAAGGAAAATAGATGACGAAGATACTTCAGTTAGTTTATTAGACAGGGTATAGGTTTAATCCTGTGTGCTGTTTGAGTTTAAATTATACTGGGTAAATTTATTTAAGGCCTCTACTCTATTTTGAACATGTAATCTTTTGTAGATATTTTTACAGTGATTTTTTACTGTGTTTTGGCTAATCTGTAATTTATCTGATATTTCTTTATATAAAAGCCCTTCGCTTAAAAGTGATAATACCTCTAACTCGCGACTACTCAAGCCAAAACTATTTTCATCACTTTTTTGATGCAATAATGTTATTACTTTTCTTGCAATGTAGGGGCTCATTGGCGAGCCTCCATTATGAAGTTCTATAATTGCACTTTGAATTTCGAAAGAGGTAGAACCTTTAACTATATATCCAGATGCACCAGCTTTTAGTGCGCTAAAAACGTATTCGTTATTTTGATAACCTGTACACATTAAAAATTGAGTAAAAGGCAAACTGGATTTTATTTGCTGAATAAGTTCAATACCCGATAAAGCCTTTAATTTAATATCAACAACGGCAATATCTGGCGGATTAAGTGGTAAATTTATTAAAGCTTCTTCAGCAGATGAATAGGCTCCATTTATTTGGAATAAAGCATTTTCCTCAATAGCTTTAACTAAAGAGTTACGATAGTGGTCATGATCTTCAACAATAGACACAGAAATCATACTATTCGATAATTTAGATATTAGTATAGGTATTAAATTGTATTATATTCGTAAATCATCTGCGTACTAACAAACTATGACGAAAAATTATAAGTTGCTACTTACTTTATTACTTACTTCGGTAATTTGTATATTCTTAATTAACTCATCTTTAAATGATAAAGTAGAATATGAAAATAATAAAGCGGTTCAAACGAAAATTTCATCTTCCCATTATGGAAACTTAAATAACATATTCAATACGAATGTATTCGAAAAATATTATCATTTAGAAAATAATTCTATCCTTTTAAACCATAAGCTTAATAATTTGCAAAGCTTCGGCAAATTAGGTATTTATTTATATAATTTACAGCTTTCTAAATATATTTATAATCATTTAGGTGCAAAAAACTGTATTACTAATTATACTAATCAAGCTTTTGTTGTGAATTTCCCGATTTATAGCTCATTTGGTTTTTTAATTATTGGCGATAACCTTTTTTCATCAATACCGAATAAATGGATCATTGGATTTATTGTTTTGCTTGCTATTGGCATTATAATGTTTTTTTATTTTACTAAAAATTCAACCATTCACCATTATTCTCATCGAAATTACATCGAGCAAAAAAGGTATATAGATGCCGAAAGGCAACGTATTAGCAGTGAAATGCACGATGAAATTGGCGCAGGCCTATCTGCAATTAAGCTTTTTTCGGAGGTTGCCAGTAAAAACAGAAAAGATGTAGACGAAATACGGCAAATTAATGTGATGATTAATGAAATGGCCGATAAAATAAATGAGATTATTTGGAGTACTAATGCAGAAAGCGATAACCTGGAAAGTTTATTCGATTTTATAGAAGGCCAATCAAGAAAATTATTTGAGCACTCAAGCATTACTTTCACCGCATCAATGCCTCATAATATTCCTGATGTAATTATCAGCAGCCAAATAAGAAGAAATAATTATTTATTAATTAAAGAGGTTGTGCATAATGCACTAAAGCATTCGAAGGGTACAACGGTGCATTTAGGTATAAGTATTAGTAATGGACTGGTTATTTATTCTATTAAGGATAATGGCGTTGGTTTCGATCCAAATCTTGTTAAGCTTAATGCCATGGGTTTAAGCAATATTAAGCTTCGTATAGAAAGATTAAAGGGAAGTTTAATTATCGAAAACTATAAAGGAACTGGTATACTAATTAAAATTCCTTTGGAAGGTATGATAATGAAGTTCGAAAAGAAAAAGTTTGGCTGGATTTTCCCAGAAAAACAGACCCGCCGTTAATTGGCAGACTTGAGCCATTCACGCATAGTAGACTGTTTTAGTTCAATTTATTCATTCTATAAAAATCCTTTAATAAATAAATGAAGATGCTTAGATTTAGGTATTAAATTTTATTGGTCTTTGGTTTAAGTGAGGAGCAGATATCTTAAAAGTATCTGCTTTTTTATTACCTGAAGCCATAGACATCGTGCTCCATGCTCTGTGTCTTCACAGAACATAATCATTCGTTCCCTCAATTTACTTACGTTTTCACGAGAATGAGATATGGTGTGGTCATGCTGCTATTGGCGTTACGTCATGCTCAACTTGATTGGGCATCTTAATTGCTTTAGCAGGTATTTGTTTCGTTCCTTTCTATCGTTTTACGTCATCCTGAGCGGAGTCGAAGGACAATTGTTAGGCGGATAACCTACAAACTTATGCAGTTTTGGAAAACAGTATTGCAAAATCCGTCTGGTAAAAAATCAATGGACGACTTTGCCTCTTAAATAGTCGACCCTTAAAAACCACATAACTATTCGATTTACAGTTATTTAAAATTATATTTGGCATAATTTTTGCATTAAAATATGCAAGAAATGAGTATTTTCGTTTTCAAACCTTGCAAATTTTTTCGATATGTTGG
>NZ_JBHSBY010000129.1:0-51174 GCF_042650905.1 Pedobacter jamesrossensis
AATGAAAAAGCAGCTTAATATCCATTTTAGCGGAATCTAAAGTAATGCTTCTCAAAAAAAATAATCTGACAATAAAAAAACCTCTAGTATACTATTGCAATTCCATTCGTTGATTGCAACAAAATTCAAATCGGTAACAACGTAATGATTGCCTCCAATCTACAGAATTATACAGCTACGCATCCCGTAGAAACTTCTGAAAGGCTGGTTGAAGACTGGAAAGAAACAGATGAAATTCCTTATTTCCCCACTTATGCGCTTCCTGTCAAAATAGGGGACAATGTGTGGATCGGTGGTTGTGTGATTATTTCACCTGGGGTAATCATTAGCAAAAACTCTGTTATCGGGGCAGGGAGCGTTGTTACCCGCTCCATCCCTGAAAACTCTGTGGCATTCGTTAGCCCCTGCAAGGTAATTAGAAAAACAGTCCTAAATCTGACTAGACCAATAATAGAAATGAATAATATTAAAGCCGTAATTTTTGACCTCGATGGTACATTGAACAATACTCTACCATTATGCATCACTGCATTTAGAAAATCTATCGAGCCCCTGATCAATCAAACCCTTTCAGACGAAGATATTATTGCCACTTTTGGCCCATCCGAAGAAGGAACGATTATGGCACTGGTACCGGAACATTTTGAAAAGGGTGTTTCCAGTTATTTAGAATTCTACAAAGAGCTACATATAATGTGTCCTGTTCCGTTTGACGGCATTGAAGACCTCTTGATTGCTCTGAAAAATAAATCAGTGAGAATTGCGATGGTAACTGGAAAAGGAAAGCACAGCACTGAGATCTCATTGGAACAATTTGGTATTACTCAGTATTTTGAAGCAATCGAGACTGGAATAGCTTCTGGGCCAAGCAAAGCGGAGGGCATTCAAAGCATTTTGGATCTATTCAAGGATATAGATAAAAATGAAGTTATATACGTAGGTGATGCACCGAGCGATATCTCCGCCAGTAAGAAAGCAGGCGTTGCAGTAGTTGCAGCAGCGTGGGCTGAAACAGCAGAGTTTCAAACCTTAAAAAAATTACTTCCAGATATGTTATTCGATGATATCAAAGATTTTAGTGATTGGTTAATGTCAAGGGTATGATGGATCGCCACCTTCGATGATATCTTTTCGGCATAAGTTTCAGTAAAGACAATCCATAAGTCTTAAATTGCTATTATCTACCTCAATTCTCCAAAGTACCTAGCTATTAAATTATCGGATTTATCATATACGGCCGAATTCTTAGATACAAGTTTTACCGGTAATACATCTGGTCGGTCTATTCGAATGAATTAATTTTTTTGCAGCTCAATACATTTGCTTGGCGCAGCTTATCGTCGAATCAGAGTCTTTAATGAAATTTATGTACTGTGGCGTAGACATGTAGTTTGCAACCAAAGCTCATTGACATTGTTTCCTAGCATCTTGTTATACAGTGTTTTATAAGTTTGGCAGCAATCTCCAAACCGCAGGCATCAGATCTACAAATAGCTAACAAACTCGAAACTACTTTTATCAAGCCTTTTCAAAGGCGACTGTACCTTATGCATATATCCACCTGAATAGCAAAAAAACAAATCCAACGTTAAGCAAATAAGCTTGATCAGGATTATGGACAGTAAATTTATCTTCCGTTTCAAAAGTGTCCTTGAGCACCTCTGAAAGCCAGGTTTTAATAAATTAGTAAATGCACTTTTAACGATGACCGGGAATCTAAAATGTCTTCAGTTTTGATAATCGATTGGCATAATTAAATAGTCGAACCTTAAAAACCCAATTCGAATCTGATCATCCTATTAAAAATCCAATTTTTGCATTGGATGATCATATTTTGAAAAAGCACATAAAACGCTGTTTTCCATTTATTCATCATCCTCTTAAAATTAAATGCAGCTGCAGCAAGCATAATATTGATATTATCACCAATAATCCCTTTATAAAAGTTTCTTCCCA
The DNA here is from genome assembly GCF_042650905.1 of Pedobacter jamesrossensis. Classification (NCBI taxonomy): domain Bacteria; kingdom Pseudomonadati; phylum Bacteroidota; class Sphingobacteriia; order Sphingobacteriales; family Sphingobacteriaceae; genus Pedobacter; species Pedobacter jamesrossensis. Next base: position 1,957 of record NZ_JBHSBY010000129.1, read on the forward strand.
ATCTGTGTTCTGTTTTTAAATGTCCTATTACGGGTTCTATTGCTGCTCTTTTGCAATTCAGGCAAGAGGTAAATTAACACGGACAATTGTTATTAGTGCGGTAAATGATTTCATGGTTATTCATTTGAAAGATAGTTAATTGATTCCGAGGAACACCTCCCACGCAATAAATAACTTTATATCAATGTTTTACAAGTAGTAAAACCCGAAAACTCATTGAATGACTCACTTATTTCTAAACTTGTAATTAGTTGCAATTGCTTATAAGATAAACTGTAGATAATGTTCGAATTCTCAAAGATTTTTCTGCGCAAAAACATTCACTCTATGGAATTTCAGCTAATTTATCAATAAGAAATTGATAACAATGTTCGCTAGCACGTGCTTGTATAGCTAATGTAAGTGGCTCTGTTTATTTCCAAAAATTTAACTAATTCAAAAAAGATGCGGCCACTTTTGGAATAACCTCCAATTTACCAATACGGCTTGCCAAGGTAAGATGATTAAAAGGACTAACATCAAAGTAAGTTAGCTACACCTCATCATCTAGCCGAGTTTACGAACCGCTGAAGGCCTTTTTCATTCGATCAATGAATCAGGTTTAAAAGAATCAGCCGACTGATTATGTCGCCATTTATTCCCATTACACTACAAAGAATTTCTCTTGATAAAACGAAATTCGTTTCTAATACTTTGAACACTTTTCCCCAAGATCATTTCTGCAGCAATACGGCCCATTGCAGAAAAATCAGTACTCACCACTGTAATACCCAGTAATTCTTTCAGCACTGTTTCGTTAAATGAAAGTATACCGATATCTCTCCCCAATTTATGTTTCGTCCCCTTGATCTTTTTGAGCGCCATAGCAAGTTCATCATCTGTTAGTGTAATGTAGGCAGTACCTTTTTTCAGGATTACCTTATCCGCATCTTCAATAACGTTGAACTCCTTCTCTTGCATTTCACAAAACGACCTCACCCCTTCAATTATCTCTTCGGGATGATTTGTCAATTTATTGAAGATTAAGGTAATGCCACTGTACTTCTCGAGGATTTCTTTTTCAACACTAAGCGCTTCAAAGATATCCCTTTCAAAATCCTGATATACGTTAACGACCTCATTTGCCAATTCCACCTTTTTATCCAGCACTATTAGCCCAGCATTTTGGATAGAATTCAACACTTCAAGATAACTTTGTTCTGAAGTACCCGCTGAGAAGTGGGGCATAACGACGTAATAATGGTATTCGCCCTCAGTTTCATGAATTATATCCTTAAAGAAGCTCACGTTATAATGATGGATTTGCATGTCAACTTTTGCCCGCCCCCCCATCGTCTCCAAAAACGCTTCATAAACCTCCTTTTTGAACGAACTTAGTTTGTTAAGGATAATCAAGATTTTCAACGTTTTCTGCGACTGATAGACCTTGGCCACAAAATTACCCTTGCCAGGAACGCCTTTGATATAGCCCGTTCGTTTTAAACTATTATAGGCCTTTTCAACGGTATCTCTTGCCACGATATGGCTTCTACTGAATTCATTGATCGAGGGTAATTTCGAGCCGTTCTCCAATCTTCCCGCCTCGATGTCCTTCTTGATAACCTCCGCGATTTGCACGTATTTTGCAATGCTCGAGGCCTTGTTAACAATGATCTGATATTTCATGCTTGGATAATTAAAAAACTAATAAAATACACCGTAGGTCATCACACTATTTGGAATAAATCAAAGGATTCTGTTCTTCATTGTTCAACACATCCCCAACCATAATCGTGTTGAGGTAACTTTCTGGAAGTATATTCCTCACCCCATTAAAAACATTCCCGTCTGGCATATAGGCACAAGTCATTGCTCGTCTAAAACCTGGTGTCATGTTCGCGTGCGCCCCATGGATGGTGAGCCCATTATGAAATGAGCAACTGCCAGCTTTCATGGGTGCAGCTACAGATCGAGATTGTTTAAATTCAGGGTACATCTCAAAAATTCCAGCCATATTCCTACCGAGTTCTACGTTCCGAAAACCTGTTGCCTGATGAGAACCTGGGATAAAGAACAGACAACCATTTTCTAAAGTTGCGTCATCAAGCGCTACCCAAATCGAGATGGCATTTCTATCCGAAAACGACCAAAAAGGTGTATCCAAATGCCACGCGGTGGGATTAGCCCAAGGCCTTTTGATTAATGCTTGATCATGCCAAATCCTAATACCATCAACACCAGCTAGTTCAGCTGCCATCTTACCAATAGACTTGTCTAGCATAAGGTCTTTGATTTGATCATTGGTTTGCCATAGGTTCAACAACTGGTCAAAAACGCTGTTAAAGTATTCAACGTCTTTATTAATCCCATCGTCTTCACCCATCTTAATCGCTTGTCCTGGCATCTTTTGACCATTTCTTTCCTTTACGGCGACTGTTAAAGCACTACGCCATCTTTCCAGTTCATCAGCATTTAAAAAGTCTTCTATAACAACGTACCCGTTATCTTGGTAGAAATAGATTTGGTCTTTTGATATGGTTGAGTTCATCGTAAACTATTTGTTTTTTATCTTCGTAAACTTAAATATCCCGCTTGCACTTCCTGTCTTACCTGGTAAGAGTTTTTTTGCAAGAAGAGGTGAGGCATGGACACAGCCATGGTCATCCTCGAAATTATTGAAGAAAAAGGCAACCTTGCCATCTACCTTGTTTTCGAAAAGCCATTTAGAGTCTGTTGAAATAATCGAGATGCACTTGCCGGTAAGACCTTGGGTAGAGATTACATTCCAATTCCTAATCCAAGGACTCTCAGAAAGGTTCACTTTGCTCTTGGCTACCGGATAATATTGCATATTTCTTCTTCCCGAGCCCTGTGTCTTGCGAACAGTAGCCAGTGTAATCTTATTACCTGCGCTATCAAGCACATAGGTTCTTTTCATCGACACATCTTTAAATAGCGGTGCGGAGTTCATGGTCCAGCAATTAAATGAAATTAAATCCTCCAAGGTTTCTTCACTATTATTCTTGAATGTAATCTTCCACTTTAATCCAATTGCATTTTTTGATATCACCTTATCAAGATGGATTTCATATGTATATTTTTCATCGCTGAGTTTCATGTCGGCGCCATCTTGGCGATAATTCCAAAATTGTTTGCTGTAATTGAAGTGTTCGCCCTTGCCAATCTTACTGGTAAATAATTCTGGTATTTCTAGCACAAACTTTTGGCCTGGCATTTCAGCCAGGGTTATGGCTATCGCAACTCTGCCTTGAGCATCGGCAGTTTCCATAGCGATAGCGCTTTGGGCAAAGGTAACCTGTCCAGAAACTTCATAAGCGAAAAATAATAAACCGAGCAGGCATAGCAAATATCGTATTCTCATCATCTGTTGTTATATTTAATTTTGTTGTTTAATAATGTTGATACTTCCACTTGCTACACCAGTTTTTCCAGGAGCAAGAACCGCAGCAATTAATGGTGAGGCATGGACGCAACCATGTGTTTTTTCGAAGTTATTGAAGAAATATGCTACCTGTCCATCAACCTCATTGCTCAGGACCCAATTCGAGTCATTGGACTTGATGTAGATCTTTTTCCCTGTCAGCATCTCCTTAGAATTAACATCCCATTGCTGAATCCATTGCGATTTGGACAAATCCTTGATTCCGCCCAAGGCAGGATAGAATTGCATCGTTCTTCTGCCTTCTCCCTGTGTCTTTGCCACGTTCTTGATCAGTTTTTTCTTTCCTTTCTGATCAGTTACCCATGTCCTGTCCAAGTTGTCGTCCTTGAACAAGGGAGCTAGCTTCATGCTGACGCAATTAAATGCTGCAAGATCTGCTAAGGCATGGTCAGAGTTGTTCTTGAACACTAATTTCCATTTTAAGGAGTACTTGTGTTTCGTTTCAACCAAACTGAGGTTAAGGGTATAGTTATAATTTTTATCAGACAGGGAAGCAATTGCTCCGTCGTTATTAAATTTCCATAACTGTCCGTTAAAATTACCTAAACCTCCTGGCCCACCTTCAAAACCCTGTAAGGTAAAAACCTCAGGCATGGTAAAAGTAAATATTTGACCAGGTAATTCATCTATCGTTAAGGCTATTGCTACCCTTGCATCATCAGTTGTATTAAGGTGCATTCTTTGCTTGGGTTTTTGCCCATAAGTATCATACTGAATACCTAAGAACAGTAGTATAATGGTTATTTTTTTGAGGAAATTCATGTTTTATTGTTTTTTGAATTGTTAAAGTTGAAATTTAAAAGTTTCTTAGGGCTATTATTTGACCAGTAACCTGGTCAAGTGCTTGAACTGGTTCGAACTGAAGCTGATTACGTATAATCCAGGCGTAATTTTTCTACTAAGTTCTATTTCGCTAATAAAGGCCTCTTTTCGGTATGGGATTACCGTTCGCTGCAATTCCCTTCCAGTAAAATCAAGCACGGAAATAACAATGTCGCGGTCGAATATCTTATTGAAATTAATATTGAACCGTTGGTTTAGCACAGGATTAGGATAGATCACTACTGGAAGTTCAATCTGTATATCCTTTTGATCTAATAATGTAGGTTGGCCACTGGAGTTATCAAGAGTTAGCCTATAATAATTATGGCCAACAACTGGATTCGGATCAAAATATTGGTATTTCATAGCTTCACTATTTATCCTAATTCTACTTAACTCCTTAAAATAAATGCCGTCAGCAGACCTATGAACAATAAAATTGCCATTATTATCTTTCGACGCTTCCCATTTCAGCTGATTCCCATTAATAGTTTGTGAAGCATCAAGTTTAACTGGACTTGACATCGCCATTAGCCCAGAACCAGATTCGTTTAAGGTGATTGCTGATGAATATACCGGAGAAGTTCCAGCTACATTCTTGATTTTAAAATAGACGATCTTTCCGCCATTACCTGCAGATAACAGATAATTAAAGTTAGGAGAATAGGCGGTCCATGCAGCACCCGTAAAGCTTGAACTTTCGCTTACCATATAACTCGCCGGTGTGCCATGAACCAATGAGTAGTCATTTTTTACTGGAATTGTCCTGTTAGTGGTAACCAAGTCACCATTTTTTAAAAGCAGGCTGGAAACCTGGGGTGCAGCTACCGAGCTGGCCAGTGCCATGTAGGTATATGGTAGACCCAGGAAAATAACCGTCAGGTTCGCATAGGTATCGTCTAAATAATACAGATCATTACTTGTGGCTGTGATATAGGCCCTGGTTGGCAAAAACGTGATGTTGATATTGTTCTTATTTTTCTTTCGCATGAACACCTGATTGTTCCTCACCTTAACATTGGAGTGCCCGTCAGAATCCTGCGAAAAAAGAAACTCCGTGGTAGAGGTACTATTTTTGACGTTCTTTGCAAAGAGGTTTTTCTGGATGATGATGTTCGAATTCCCACCAAAGGCCCCACCGTTCATTAAAAGGATAGAATGTCCATCATTGTTCAAGAACCTGGTGTTCTGTATGGTCACATTATCATTATTTGTCTCAAAGTCAAAGCCGCAACCATCCGGATTATTTTGATTAAGGAGCTCTGAAAATTCACAGTTATCCAAAACAATGTTCTTACTGTTTGAAAGGATGACCCCAGTAGTTCCATTTGGCCAGGTCCTGCCTGAAACGGCAGAGCCCATCGTTACGTTGACATTCTTGAATGCTCCCCAACCACTGGCATCAGGCTGCATCACGCCATTGGCATCCGCCACCGCGCCACCATTTACACAATCGAACCCAATAACACCATTAACGATTCCTGTAGAAGTTAAATTGGTGAGCTTAACCTTGTTTACCAGTTGTTGCCAGATGTTAGCGCCATCGGTATTGATAACTGGCCAATAAAACACTGACATGACACCAGCTATGGCTTCATTGAACTGGCAATTGGAAACCTCAAATTCGGCAAGTACGGTTGTGTGACTCCCAGATATGGTCTGTCCGCCTAAGGTCTGTCCACCCACAAATATGCCCGCAGGAAAAATATATTCACGTACCCCACCATCAGAACTACCAGAAACAGTTTCGAGATTCCCCTTGATGTTTGCAAGTTGTACACCGATCTCTACATCCTTATTGGGAGCAGAATTGATTGCGCTCATGACCGGATCGCAATTAATATTGGTGAAAGTAACGTTATTGACCAAAAACCCAGTGTTGGTTGTGCCGGTTACGCTTCGATAATATATTCCAAGCCGAGTATTGGCTATTTCGAGGTTCTGGACCTTAATGTAGCTGATGGATTGCGACCTGGTAGTTCCGGAGGTCTTATCCAGGTCGCAAATCAGTAAGCCGATATCATTTACGTTATTTGTCAGCGAAATTTTTGGTTTGTTCACACTTGTCCCATAGCTACCTACCTCAATCCAGTTAGCTATTGTTCCCGCACCTCTAATTTCTAGACGTTGATTCCAGGTACATCCCTTTTTAAGAAGCACCTTGGTACCGGCATTTTGAACGGTCTTGTTTACATTATCAAAAGTTCGCCATGCCTGAAGTTCCGACAATCCACTATTGAGATCACTCCCACTAACTGCATCGATATAATAAGTTCCCGCAAGTGGTACATAGGTCGTGAAATATTGCTTGGCAATCGACGATTTTTCAGCCTTTAGGTTCTTAAGTTTAAAACCGGTGAAACCTGTGCTGAAATAAGCGAAACGGGGGACTGGTGTAGTTGCCTGAAGAACACTTAAACCAGCAGAATAAGTTGTTGGACAAAAATATCCATTTACCGTAATGGAAATTACGCCGGTTGCATTCACCTGAATGATGAAAGAGTTATAAAGCCCAGGCTTAATCACCGTACTTTGATAATAGGATGCATTTGAGCTTAGAACTGTAGCTGGATAGACATAATTGGTGGCACATTGCACCTGCCACTTACTTAATTCGATAACGATTCCCTTCGCTCCCCATATCCCGTTGGAACTCAGCACCACAGTGGTATTTTCTCCACCAGATGAAATTATGGCATCAAACTTCAAAGTCAATCCAGCATAGTCATTTGACAGCAAACCACCAAATGTGGTTGCAACAGTAGCCAGACCAAAACCTGGCTGACTACCATCGAAACACAGTTCGTTATTGGAGTTTGTGGTCCATTGCGTGGTCTGTCCAGATTGCGGCCAAATATCAGATGGCAAAACAGCGCTGACCTCTTTGTTTCCAAACGTGAGGATAACCATTAAAATGGCTACAACCCTAAAAGCGAAATAGCTTTTCATACAATGTGGATTTAACTAAAGTGAATAGATTGAGCTATCAAACTAAGCTACCAGCCTGGATTCTGATGGAGGTCAAAATCTGGAATAATAGAAGCCTCACCCAATGGTATTGGGAAAATCAAGTATTTATCGGTCCAAGCATTACGTCTCTCAGTCACAAAACGATTGTAGGTAAATGCACCTGTAATAGGATCCTTAATAATTTCCATTCCCGTAACCACCTTATCTGTCTGGTCCAATATTTTCCATCTCCTCACATCCCAGAAACGGTGTTCTTCCATGGCAAACTCTACTCTTCGCTCCCTGCGCACCCTTACCCTGAACTGATCTTTATCTAATCCTACAGGAAGATTAGGCATTTGTGAACGATTTCTCACCACGTTAACTGCGGCATAAGCAGCAGCGGTAGGACCATTTGCCTCATTCTCGGCTTCTGCCAAGTTCAGGTAAATCTCCGCTAGGCGATATTTTTTCCATCTTGAATTATGCGGCTGGTTAGACTGAATCCTAGGATCTATAAATTTTCTTAAATAATATCCAGTATGGGTATTAGCCCTGTTTGGTGGATTTTTAATCAATTGGTCTGCTCCGCCCTGAAAAGTTTCAATAGTATGGATGGCGCCATTGATATTATCATACTGCGCCCCATTGAACCAAACTGTTGCATAAAACCTTGGATCTCTTCCCACATAAGGCCTAGCCCTTGCATAACCAGAAGCCGGTCCAGGACCAGAATTATTGATAATTGGCTGTAAGTGGTCCGCATCGGAATAACCCAAAATTGCTGGTTCCCCCGCAACACCACCAGCAATCGGATTGATTTGCATATCGTAAGCATCAACAAGTTCCTGTGATGGACATGAACCAGCCTTGAACATCCCTGGCTTACTTGGAATACTGTTAATAACTGAAAAAGTACCGTTAGACGCTTCATTAATTTCGAAAATAGTCTCTTTGTCACCCGGTGATGGGCTCAAATCTGACTGGTTCAAGAAATAATTCCCATAATTAGGATGAAGCGCAAATTGTCCAGTAGCAGCTAACGCAGCAATTGCCTCTTTTGAAGCATTTGCTGATGCCGTCCATTTTGCCACATCATTGGTTGGATTCCATAATGGGCTTGCATTGTAAAGCAGTGCCTGAGATTTAATTGCGTATGCAACAGCTTTTGTGAACCTCCCACGCTCGGTCTCTAAGGTTATCCTAAGTGGAAACTGAGGCTCTGCAATAGCTTCATCACAATTTTTTACAATAAAGTTCACGCATTCCTGGAAAGTAGGCCTTTTCAACGATGCATAATCAAAGGTAACTTCAAAAGGCTTGTCAACAATCGGCATTCCACCAAATTGTTTGATGAGTTCTAGGTAATAAAATGAGCGCAGCACTTTAGCTTCTGCAGTAAATCTTTTTCTATAATCCTCGTTAGCTACCGATGCCTTTGGGATATTCGCTAAGAAAACGTTACAGTCCCTTATGCCTGACCAATAGGTAACATACCTGCTGATTCCTTTACCTTGACCACCATAAGCTTCAAGTGGGTTGGTTGATAAACTTAGTGAACCCGTGTTCCAAAACGAGGCAATGTTACCCGCATTGTTACCTACGTCTGAGTCCTTGGCTTCATCAGTAATTCCAGCAAGAAAGGCGAAGAAACTATATTTCCAAAAATAATCTGGGATGCGGCTATATGCGGTGCTTAAGTATGCCTCTGTTCTATCCTTATCCGTAAAAACCTCTTCAAGGGTTATTTTTCCATCTGGTGTTTGATCCAATGGATCCTTCTTACAACTCACCACCATTAATAAGGCGGCGAAAGTTAAAAACAATATCTTTTTCATAATTATTAAATTTTAAAATGTAACATTAACGCCTAGATTATATACCCTAGTGATCGGATAGGTGAATTGCCCACGTCCAGATAAAGTTAGCTCAGGATCAAAGTTCTTGGTTGGCAACTTATCCCAAGTGTATAGGTTCAGTCCGTTAAAATATAACCTGATGTTTTTTGCGCCCACCTTTCCTGCCCAGTTCGTCGGTAGGGTGTAGCCTAACTCAACATTCTTTAATCGCACATAACTGGCATCAATCACAAAGAAAGAGTTGTAATTTTGGTTAGGAGACGTTTGGGTAGTCAGCCTTGGATAATTGATAGGAGCTCCACTTGCGAACCTTTCGGCTGTCCAGCTTTCTAAATGTTGACTATAGTAATTCGTACCCTCAAAAGTTCCGGCGCCAGCATAAAGATTGTAAATATTACTTACGCCTTGTACAAGTGCACTCAAATCAAAATTCTTGTAATTAATGCTGATTGCCCCTCCAAATTGATATTCAGGCACATTTGAATACCCTATAGGCCCATGATCCTTATCATCTATCACCCCATCATTGTTTAAGTCCTTAAACTTTAAATCCCCAGGACGAGACTCGTGGCCGCCAACACTTTGAACCGGAGAATTTGCAATGTCTTGTATACTTGTGAAATACCTATCTACAATATAACCGAACGGTTGTCCGATTCTATAGCCTGTTTGCCTATATCGATATGCAAAACTGGCAGGTAGCAGCGGTTCATCAGCAAATAATTGCTTGTTTCTCGCAAAGGAAAGATTCGCCCTTGTTAGGATAGAAAAGTCCTTGTTAAACACCTTCTTGTAGTTAAGTTCAGCTTCAAAACCTCGATTTTGAACCACGCCTATGTTTACGGGAGGTAACGCACTAATTGGTAATCCATTTAATGTAGGAATGGTTCCTCTTCTTCGTAAAATATTGTCCCTTTTCTCCGTGAATACGTCAACAGTTAAGTTGAGGGCATTAAATAAGCCAATCTCTAGACCAACATTCGCCTTCTTTGCGACTTCCCATGTCAGGTTCTCATTTCGAAGCCTATTGGTTACAATGGTATTTCCGAAACCTAGACTATTAGAATAGCCACCACCAGGTGCTACGATAATATCATCTAGGTACAAAAAGCGGCTTCCGCCAATCCTATCATTACCAACTTCACCATATGAGCCACGAAGTTTAAGTAAACTGATTGTTTTATTATCCTTTAAGAATGATTCATTTGAAATTACCCAACCTGCAGACAAGGCAGGAAAAAACCCAAACCTCTTGCCTTTTACAAATTGCTCAGAGCCATTATAACCTGCATTAAACTCAAAGAGATATCTTGAGTCATAAGCATAGGTTAAACGGGTTGCAGCACCTCTTAGATTAAATGGAAGTTGTGAGTCCACAATGTTTTTTTGTTGTTGGTACAGCACTAAGCCTGACACGGCATGCTTGCCAAACAACCTATTGTAATTCAAATAACCCTGAATATTGCTTAGCGTGGTAAAAAAGGCAGAGCCTGATATATCCAAGGGTGTATTTTCGTCGGCATTAAACTTCCTATATGATACCTCTGCAGTATTTGGGTCTATCACCTGGACAAATTTTTGATAACTTTTTGTGGCAAAAAGGTTATTGGTCGACCTGGCATCAAAAGATACAATTACCTTGGTAGACAACCCTTTGGTTATGAAATCCAAGGTTTGCTCCATCCCATAGGAAGCCAAAATGTTATTCCTAGTCTGTTGTGTATAACCAGCCCTATTAATCTGTCCATAAGCTGGATGGGGTACAATAGGATTAGTGATGACCTGACCATCTGGAGTTAAGGGTCCTGGGTCAGTACTATTCATATCGTTCATAAAAGTGAAGATAAAATCTGCCGTTGACTCTCCCGCCAGTTGCGAATTCCTATCTCCAAATGTTCTCAATACGCCCCCAGGCATATTTTGTTTCTCTAAATATCCCGCAACATTTAAGAATGCCTTAAGGCTGCTATTTAGCTGAACATCAATATTGGATCTGAAATTATAGCGATCTAATGCAAAACTTGGGTCATAGTTAAGCCCTTTTTCCGTATTGAACTGTCCACCCTGACTAAGGTAACCTGCATTGATAAAGTACTTCATTGACTTACTTGCTCCAGATACGTTCAGGTTATAGCGTGATTGTGATGAATAGTCTTTCATCAACAATTCTCGCCAGTTGGTATTTGGGTATCTTACTGGATCATCTCCCGTTCTATAGTGCTCTAAAGCTGCTGGCGAAAATGCTGGGCCTAGGCCATCATTCTGCTGGGCAAGGTTTCGAAGCGTGGCAAATTCATACGAGTTAACAGGCTGAAGTTTTCTGGTGAAATCTTGAAGCCCAGTTTCGGTCGTAAAGTTAATAGAAGGTTTTTCGGACGTGCCCCTCTTTGTGGTTACCAAAATCACCCCATTTGCACCTCGCACGCCAAATATCGCAGTAGAAGATGCATCCTTTAATATTGTCACGGATTCAACTTCGTTTGGGTCGATATAAGTTAGGTCACGTTCTATTCCATCTACCAAAACAACTGGGCTCTGCGCATTAACAGTACCCTGCCCCCTGATGTATAGATTGGTCAGATCCCTCCCAGGTTCCCCACTTTTCTGTATGGATGTTAACCCTGGTAATCGTCCAGCAAGTGTTACTGCTAAATTTGCGGCAGGACTTTGCTTTATTTCCTTGGTCTGGATTGAATTGATTGCGCCCGTGACACTCACTTTTTTCTGTGTACCAAACGCAACCACTACAACCTCGCCTAATTTCTGGCTGGCTGAATTTAGGACAACCCTGAATTCGCTTTGATTGCCAATATTTATGACCTTGGTCACGAAACCAAGATATTGGAAGACTAGATTATCACTTGCCAAAGCATTTAACCTAAACTTTCCATCTCCATCAGTCTGCGTTACGTTTTTAGTTCCCTGAATGGTAATTGAAACTCCAACGAGGGGTCGGGTATCAGCGGAGTCTATCACGACCCCACTGATCGTTTTCTGCTGCGCATAAACGGCAACATTGATTGTGGACAATAAGCACATGAAAACCAATAGTTTCAAGTGCCCATTTAATAAGTGGTAAATTTTGTTCATGATATTTGGTTTTGGTAATATGGTATCTAATTTAGAGCATTGTTAAGTTGTGGCATCCCGGTCCGTTATGACTCATCCTTCTTTTTTTATTTGTTGTAAAAGCATGTTGTAAAACGAAATGGATGTTGATAGCCTTTCGATAATCCCCTGATCTAATTCCTTCTTTGATCTTTCTTCCCGCAATAGCTCTTCGATACTTGCAATCTGCCTTGCTATTATTTCTGGCGCCCTCTTCAAATCATAAGTGGGCTTGCCATCTACGACCACATATACTGGGCTAGTATGGGCCACGGCACCGTTCTCACAGTTAACCACCGCGGCAATCCACTGACTACGCTTGATTGTATGCGAAACCTGCAACTCAATGGAATCCCTTATTTCCTTATTGCCAAGCTCTGCAACCAACCCTTCGTTAGAGTAGATGGCGATCCTACTGATGGTCCCAATCTTCGGATTTGACAATCCTTTTAACGAAAGCTTTAGCGTAGATCCCTTCAATTTCTTAATTTCGCTGCCCGGCATCTTTCCATCCGCAGTTAAGAACAATGCAGGGCCATTGGTAACAAATGTGTTTCCAGCCTTTAGACCCTCAAACCAAGCATCTGGAGTGAACTTTTTCCCCGTATAAACCATTGTTCGCACTTCGCCAATGGTGCTTGCCCAAGGGAAATCGCTGCCAGCAGCAGCGGTAATGCGAAACCCTAGATTGAGGTATTCATAATAGTCTAGCGTATTTAACTTAAGGAACTGAAGTAACTCGACGAAATCTATTTGATTGGATGTAATGAACCAAGGGAAGCCAGTTGTCTTGTTCTGAACATTCCAAGAAACATTCCAGGCAAAGTGAGCAAAGCCCACTACCGCCCCGGGTTGCATCTTTAGGTTTTTAAAAACAAGGTCATAGTAATCATAAACGGTAGTATCCCTTACTATCTGGTCTATATTTAGCCCTATGATATGTCCGAACCTGCTCCTGGGATCTTCCTGACCTGAAACTAACCAATAGTTTCCATCATTTACCCTAAACTTTTCACCAAATCCCGCCTGTTTAAAGTCAGTTCCGGAGTGTTCATGCCCCATGGCATCTACTCCAGTTTGGTGATGCCCCATTTCCAGTATATTAACTAAATGAAGGTCTTCTGATTTTGCATAAGATAATAAATAATCACGAAACCCTGGCTTGTTTGTTGGATGATGGACATGTACATCACCAGAATACCATCCTAAACTAGGTAAATCAATCCAGCGCCTCAGGGTAAATGACTTGGCTAACTTGGTTTCGCCTGCCTTAATCGTGAAATCTTGCTCTATTGGGATATATTCGTTCCCATGCTGTATACTGATTTTCCAAATACCCACTGGCAATTCAATGGTAAAATCACCAGAAGTCTGATACATCACTGGCGCTTTCCAGTAAGGAATCGAGGGCTGAACCCCATAAAGCACGCTCCTGTCTTTATTATCGCCAACACCAGCTGTCATGCGGATTGGCCCGACCCAATTTTTATTCTTATCAAATTCAACACCCTTGAAGAACACGTCATTGTCTGATGGCTTGCCGATATTTTCGCCTAATGGTGGTAAAACTGGCTGCTGTTGTTTACTGTTGGTAATACATACCATTGCTGGTGTAATTTTTTTGCTATCTTCTGTTAAAATTCGAATCGCTACTACAGATTTGAAGAGATTGTTAGATTGAGCGCTTGAGTGAAGCCCATTTAAGATGGCAATTATTAATAAGATAGCGTAATATCGTCTCATAAAACATTTTTAATAACATGATAAGCAATAATAATTAAATTTAAAATCTTCGCATCCTGTACAGGACAGTATGCCAATACTTATAGGTAATATAATTTTGGAGAAAATTAGATCTAACATGGCCCACAAAACAACATTAACTAAAAAGCTACTTTGCATATTTGCAATAGTTATAATTTCCACAAGCGTATTTTCGCAAAAAAAGGCTGAAAATTTAATTGCTTTTGAACCTGCTGACAAAAGCAACATCTCCATTTTTATCGTGCTTAAAGAATTGCCTGGACAACGTTTCCTGTTTACCGTACCTGAAATATTTACCGGGAAGAACCTAGAGAAGGGACTATTTAATGGCGACCTGAAACCTTGGACAATTAAGGAAAATCAAGGGCATAGGGCCGTTAAAAATTCTAAATACGGCTATAGTGTTAACTTATATTTAACCGAGCGTAGTAACGAATACTGGTTGACATGGAATATAAAGTTTACAAATAAAAGTAACATCACCCTACTTGATTTGGCTGCTTTTAATTGCCTTACAATGGATAGAGCCCCCTTGTTTAAAGACATCAGCATGGAACGCACTTGGGTAAAAGATGAATTTGATCAAACAATATCTTTGTCTTCCATTGAGAAAACGGCGGGTAATGGTAGAAGAACAATGCAATTCTATCCGGTTATAGGTGGAATCAAATTAGCTGAGAGCCCGTGGATTGCCAACTGGAACGTAAATGCCAACACGATCTTAAGCGGAAAAAGTGTCTGGCTGGAATCAATCGACAAGAGCTGGAAAATTGAAACAATTGTAGATGGGCAGCCAGCATTTTTTTTCAATAATTGGGAGCAAGATCATGGATGTATACATTCTGCTCCCCTGATAGCTAGGGAACTTAAACCAGGGCAAACAATGGAAGCAACTGGCAGTTTTAGGTTCATTAAGATCAAAAATTAAAAGCTAGGCATTTCCACCGAAAACACTGTTATCAATACAAAAATGGTTAGCAATTGCGGTAACGAACAGCATGCTAACCTTTTTGTATGTTAAATAATGGGTAATACAAACGAGGTTTGTTAATGCATGGTGGAGCAATGCTATTCAAGGTATATATCGAATAACTTAATACCTGTGACTGCAGGAATCTTTATCATGTTAACCGGTAATTTCTTACTAAATGCCTTTCCTTCGCTTCCATCCTCTTCTACCTCCAACAGCGTATAGAACTTCAGGTTTTTATTTTTCAGTATTGCCCTGACATCTATTTCAGATGTGGTTAAAGTATTTTCAACAACGATTCTCCAATTGCCGTTATCCAACCTAAATATTGTAACTGTTCCATTCGTGGTTATTGGCCCTACTTTCCTGAGTTGGTCGGTTTGCACGGAAATTAGGCTGTCTGCCTCAATCCTGGTCACTACCCCCTGCTCATCAATAGTTTTGGATTGTAGAAATCCAGAAGCAGTGAGATAAAAACCTCTGGGAGCGATATTAATGTTTTTTTTGCCAATTTTGTGCTTAATCGCTTTCTCTCCAAAGTTTACAAATGCCTGCCCCCCGCCAGCAAATTTGCTTTGTTGAAGGGTATGATCTTCATTCAAAAATTCGTGACTTAGCAATTCAGAAAATGAAACCCTCTTTTGAAAATTAGACACGTTGCGTATGGTTTGTGCAAATCTGCTCCGGTTTCTATCCCATCCATACCCTTTTTTATCCGCCCAAAGAAGTGGCATACTGCCATAAAGCATATTAAAATTATCCTTTAAATCGCTTATAGTTGGCGTTATGGCATAAAACCAATCACTGGAATCTCCCCAGTACCAAGTAGAGGACACACAATCGTTAAATACCAATTGCCAAAGCGGGATCCTGTTCCTGTAATTGAAACCATATTTCTTGAAATTGGCAGACATGTAGGTCGTATCCTTTGGTGGATCCAAGTATCCAGGCTTGTTTCCATCGTCCCAAAAAAAAGAGCCAGTCATTGTTCCCTCTGCATATTCAAGAATTGAGGAATTCCAGGCTTTACCATGCTCCCCTCCCAACACCAGGCCGAGATCTTTCCCAATGTATTCCTTAATCTTATTCTTGTATTGCTTATCTGCTTCCCTGTTGAAGGTGTGTAATGGGTGAAAGTCCTCAATCAGGAAGGCCGGTGTAACATCTAGGAACAGTCCTGTAAGGGGAACATCTTTTAAATAACTAGGCAAATAACTTGGTGCTGCAATTAAGGACCTTACCGAAGAACGAGAGTAATACTCCACCCCTGTTTTAGTCACCCAGCCTATAATAGGCTTGCCCTCAACAGTATGGTAAGCGGCTATCGCCATGGTATCTTTCATGTGACCTATAGGTCCTTCTCTCGTGCCCTCTAGGTTTTCATAGCTGGAATTTAAAAAACCTAAGCCGGTCATCTGCGTAATCTCATCTTTCTTGAATTTGCTGCCCATAATGATTGCCGTTTTAATTCCCATTGCCTTAGCTTCCTTTGCGAACTTTAAGCCACTACTGCCCCAAACAACAGCACTTCCTTTCAACCAATTAACCCTTGGCTTTACGATTGCCTTTTGAGCCAAAGTTTCAAAATCACCGCTTTGCTTGAGATAGTTTCTGTAAGCCTTAGCAAGAGAAACGTAATTACCTCCTGAAGTGAAAACATAAGAAACCTTTCTTTCATAGGAAAATTGTCTTAAAGAAGATGCCCAGGCTACATTGGGCCAAATCAAGCCCTTATCTTCACTAAAATCTATCTCTACATCATAGGGTGTATTTGCTAAAACCATCATCCCATCCCCTTTAACGGCATCATAAACCCCTACCCAAGGCATATCTAAGCCAATGTTGTCGTAAACCATCATTCGCTTTACTGGATAGCTAACGTCATTTTGCGCAATCTGGACACCACCTGAACGATAGTTGAACACCAAAAAACCCTTTTCATAGTTGGTTTTCATGGCCTGAGGAAAGCTTAACTGATCTATGGCAATTGATTTCTGGCTTGTTGATATGACAAAAGATAAACTACTGTCAGTCTCTAGGGTAACTAGGCTAGAAAAATTAATCCCTGAAGAAGAATCGAGTAAAGACATCTTAACTTGACTAGGAGATACGGTTGAGGCACTTAAAAACTTTACCTTCTTGAAAGGTAATGAAACCCAGGAGCGCTTACTCTTCCTATTCTCCACACTGAATTGGCCATTTTCACTGTTTACAGCAAAGCTTAATTGCGAATTAGAAATCTTTATGGCTGGTTGAATTTGAGCTTTCACCGCAAAACAAATCAGGAACGTCAAGATCAAGGTAGGAAACTTTTTTATATTGAATTTATTCATGGTCTAAAGGATATTTTAAAATTTGGTTTCCCTATTTAAGGTTTCTGTAAAAGATCAAGTTTACAGCTGAAGGTGTATTTTCCAGAAGCAACCTCAACGTAAGTTTTGCCATGCTCGGTATGTAGATATCTGATTTCATTTAGCTCAGTAAGCTTTTTATTGTTCTCTAGAATTGCAGTAAATGAACTTACTGGAAAAGTCAGGATAGCCTTGCAATTAGAAGGGATACTCACTTCCCAGCTAAAGTTTTCATCATTCTTCTTCCAATTAGAAACGATTTTTCCATAAGGTGAAGTGGTACTCGCATATACAAAGGTGAGTGCTGGCGCCAAGTAAGGGTCCATTATGATTTTCTTGAAGGCAACATCTTGTTGATCTGTCTTGATACCTCCCAAATATTCATAATTCCACACCAATAAATCGCCTAATAGCATAACATGGTTACCAGAATTCATAGCAGGATCAGCAGTATTGCCATTCCATAGTTCCCAAATCGTAGTAGCACCCTGTGCTGCCATATAACCCCAGCTTGGATAAGTTGTATTGGTTGCTATTTTGTAAGCAAGATCGGGCCTGCCATTATCTGACAATCCTCTCATCAACCATTGCCCACCAATTAGTCCTGTGCTTACATGCCCTTGATATAGATTTAAGGTACGGTCCACTATCTGGCGGAAGACTTTTTCCCTGTTTTGCTCCTCAACGATTCCAAATGTAAGCGGTAAAAGGTTGGAAGTAACAGTGTTATTAGCGTAAAAACCTCCCTCACGATTATAAAATTTGGCATTAAAGGCTGCCCTTACCTTTTTAGACATCCCATCAAACAGCTCGTAGTCGCCTGAATTCTTTAAGCGATTGGCATAGTTTTTCATTAAGCTTAGTGCATAGTAATAGTATGCGGCACCAATTACGGGTCCCTTTGTATTCCTATTGGTATCAAGTGAAAAAATAATGTTTAAGTTTTCAGGTGGCAAACACCAGTCGCCGTAAGTATCTTTTTGCACCATTCCGTCTACCTGGTATGTATCCCACATATAAAGCATCCATTTTTTCATGTTGGGATATTGCTTTTGATAAGTTACCGTGTCTCCAAATTGCTTTCTCAACATTTCTGGTATCACTAGAAATGTTATTGGCCAAGTTACATTATCGGTATAATTTTTCCAGTAGGTGGGGGCGACGTCTGGGATACTTCCACTTTCCTTTTGCGCAGATTCAATATCTCCCATCCACTTTGCATACAACCTTGAGTTATCGAAAACAAAGCTTTCGCCATAAGAGCTTACAGATCTATCGCCCAGCCATCCCATTCGCTCATCACGTTGAGGGCAATCAGTTGGCATACCTCTATAATTACCAATAATTCCCCAATATGCGTTTTTGTAAACCTGGTTGATAGTTTTGTCCGAAGTTTGAAAAGAGCCAATGGTTGGCAAATCATCATAAACTACCCGGCCTGTAAAATCTTCCTTTTTTGGCTGATACTTCAACCCTCGTACTTCAGCATACCTAAAGCCATGAAACACAAAACGGGGTTCCCAAATTTCCTCACCCGTACCCTTGAGCACATATTTATCGGTTACTTTGGCACTCCTTATATTTGCTAGGAATAGGCTATCTGCATTTTTTAATGTTTCCGCAAATCTTAGGATGATCGTATCACCTTTTTTTCCCCTTACTTTAATTTTTAGCCAGCCCACCATATTTTGCCCCATATCTAATATATAGGTCTTGTTTTTGGTTCGATGAATTGTTTTAGGCACAAGATTGTCCTTTACGGCAATATTTTCATTGGTCTGTGTAACTAGCTTAGTTGCAGAGGGGGTAACCAATGTTGCTTTTTGCCAATTTCTGTCATCAAAGTTAGGCGACGACCACCCAACTAACTCCTTGTTTGCGTCATATTCCTCTCCATCAAACTCATTATTTGCAGTGATTGGCCCGTTTGAGGTAACTTTCCATGTTTGGTTACTAGTAACGAGCTCTTTAGCTCCATTGGCGTATTCCAGCAAAATCTGCATTTTCAACATCGGGAAACCATAATGTGTACTTGGCGCATTGCCAGCTGCCATACCCCCATCTTTGCTGTACCGAACGGTAAAATATCTTCCATTGCCCAGAATTACCCCAATGGCGTTTCTACCATCGTTAAAATGACTTGTTACATCCAGTGTGTTGTAAGGAATTTCTTTATTATATTCTTTAAGTGTTGGGGATAAAACGTGTTTTCCTACTTTTAATCCATTTATATATAACTCGTAAAGTCCCATTCCAGCGATGTAAGCCGTTGCCCGAATTGGCTTTGACGAAACATTGAGCTCCTTTCGCAGGTATCGTGCCGCAAGGCGGGTAAATGGATTGTAAGGATCTTCTGTTTTTAATATTTTCTCTGTACCAATCCAGTCTGCCTTCCAAATCGAATCATTCAGTATTCCCATACTCCACTTGCCTGTGGCACTCCATCTTGAGGCTCCCTTGCTCGTCCATACACGTACCCTCCAATAATAAGGCCTGCAGCTCAAAAGGTTTTCTAAAGGATAGGCAATATTGATGGACTGATTAGAATTTACTTTGCGGCTATCATAAACATCACCCCTGTTCTGCCCAATGGTCGTCATCGAACTGGCTACTATGATTTGATACGCAGTCTGGCTCACGTTTCGCTGTGCGCTTTCAATTTGCCAACTTAGGCGAGGGTGTATCTTCGTTAAACCCTCCATCACATGTAGCCCCTCTACCGTAGTACGGCCCACAGTAACAGTAGCCTGACGTGCAAATATGGTTATTGAGCAAAAGCTGCTAAACAAAAGGAGCAATAGGTATTTTTTCATTATGGTTATTTTTATCTTAAATTTCGGATTCAGCAAAGCTAATTAGGCTTTAACACATGACTAATATTTGATTAGTTTGATGCTTACAGGGCCTAATAATCCCGATGGAGTTAAAGGGTCTGTAGGATTGAAATAATTGTTAGCTAACCATGTTGGCCTATCTTTTTCCGAAAGTTTGCTATCTCCAATCATTCTGTTAACCCAAAGGTTTACCACTTCAATTTCAACTGAATTTTTGCCGTTGCTTACGAATTTCGTAATGTCAATATGCCAAGGTGCTGTCCATAATCCGCCCACTGTTTTACCGTTTATTTTAACCATAGCCATATTCTTTACATCTCCAAGGTCTAAAAAAATACGCTCGCCAGAAAGGGGAGCTTTCCCGATGAAAGTGTTAGTATAGGTGGCGGTGCCTGAAAAGTATCTGATTTTTTCATCAGGGTGTTTAGACCAGTCCTGCAAGGTTGCAAATTCAACTTCGGCTGATGGGCCACGCCTATTGGCTTGAAATTTAACGGACCAAGGAGTGGTTATTTCCTGTTCAATGATGGCTTCAGGAAAATTTTCAGTTGCCGTACTTTTATCGTCATCCGCAACAAATACGATAAAATAACTTTCAGCGGGTTCAAACTTTAATGAAAGCGCTGTGCCGGTAGAAGTTGAATTGAACTGGGGCAATTTCCTAGTTGTACCTGTGGTGGCATCCCAAAGTTCTGGGTGTTTACCCTTTACCCTAAATGTAATAGTTGCTTCCTGCCTATCGTCACTTTGGTTGGTTATAAAATAGATTTCCTCTTTGGCAGTTTTTCTATGCGTAAATAATAATGGTTTACCATTCGGAATCACGATGTCTGGATAAATCTGAAATTGCGCCAGCGCCCTATCTAAGTTAATACCATTTAAGACAAATCCCTTTCCCAATGCATTCGTGGTTTGATCTTTCCGATTGGTATCGCCCCATAACTCATCGGCCAATGTTCTTACTTTTTGATCAGCATTAGGGTAATTTCTTAAACTCGGTGACTTTGATGGCTTAGGACCTAAGATGATGCCCCCACCAATCACCAACTCCTTTATCTTTTGCAAGAGTTCTGGTGTCATTGTCGTTAAGGGAGGCAAGACCATCATACTATAACTCATCCCATCCGGCAGTGTTAGTTTGCCGTCTTTTACAGTCATTTTGTTTAAGATCACATCAGCGTTGATATAATCATAAGAATAACCTGCCGGAATTTCGGGATCTCTACCACCGGCTAGCTTCGGTGCATCCTCACCTATAAAATAGCAAATGTCGTTAACTGGTTTTCCTTGTTGTAACATAAACATACTTCGCCTTTGGTAATCTATCCAGGTTTTGGACTGCTCAAACCAAGTGTTTTTCCTATTAAACTCTGTCCCAAACCAAGCGTTCATACCTGGATCTTTATCTTCATATGGCTGATGAATATATACATGCAAAAGCACATGATTAATACCTTCTGTAAAAGACCAATCTCCTCGTTTTTTCAAGTAACCTGGGTAGCGTTGATAGGGTAAACCACCTGCTGTATAACTTTCGGCAAAAACGCGGTTGTTACCATATATATGAGCTGCAGAAGAAGCTGCTCTGCACTCTACGTTTCCTAAGGTACCTTCTACCCAAAATTCACCAGCAATTTCACCTCCTTGTCCACCATATAGCAAGAATTCTGAAGGGAAGCCCCAATGCCCATAGTTTTCCGACCAAACCTTTAATCCATTTTTCTGACTGATATCCCTTAATCCACCAGCATAGTCGTAGGCTATGCGATCGGCAATCAGGCGTCTTAGATCCCAAAGAAAGCGATCTGATTGTTGAGGGCTATTCACAATTGTTCCCGATAAGACCGGTAACCATACGATTGGGTCATAGCCGTATTTCTTCTTAAAATCTTCTGCCAAACCTTCCGTCCAGTTCTGCGGGCCAACTTCATAACTATCCAGCACAACGTGCTTGAATGACTTTCTCTTTTCGGCAGGTAGTTCTTTCAAAAACTTACCTAAGTAGGCGTTGAAATGCTTTTCCAAGGCTACCCGATTCATCTTATCCACTTCAAAGCCAGTGGCTTCTGGAGACGCTGGGGCATTTTTTGTACCAGTTGGCACCAACCCCACCCTTTTAATTATCCATTTTCCCTTTGGGGCATTCCAGTTGAGTACGCCGTTATGGTCTAAAAATCTAGAGATATTAATAACGCTACCAGCACTTACCCTCATGTTATTGCTTCCATCATCTAATTGGTTTTCCCACAGATACTCATTCCAAGATAGTGTTGGCACTTGTAGCATTTTGCCCATTTGCTTTTCAATGTATCGTTCTAGTTTTGGATGGTTTGATAAGACAATCTCTTTAATACCCCCTACTTTCTGTTGGCCTTGTGGATTACTTAGCTCAGAAAATAGCACCCTAAAACTTGTAGCACTTGTAACTGGTAGGGCAATGCAGATCTCACCGTAAACGTTTGGACCTACCGTAATCATATTGTTGCTCCGATCCATCAGAAACTTCCTAACTGACTTATAAGTACCATTGATTAGTGCCTGAACCTCTACCTGTGCTGATAATTGTACCGTATCCGGATGAATGGTGATGCTTCTTGCGGTAAAACTTTGCTCAAGGTTAAAATCAATGGTTAATCCATTTTTCTTCGCTTCTGGAGTAAACGCAATGGCTGTCTTTAAATTTTTATCGATTAAGTAGTTACCGTTGATGATGTTAGTGGAAAACTTTAAGCTAGGTTTAAAATCCGCAACTGTCTGTTCTGGAATGGACGAGACAGGATAAGCGATTACCGCCATATCTTGAAAGCCTTGCTGTGCTGCCGGAAGTTTCATCTTTATGTTTTTGCCCCCAGCGACGGATACCTCAGTTGAAACAAGGTAGCGCATCGCTTCGGTAGGTTTTACCCATGGCCCGCCAGATTGGCTCCAACCTGGACTGTTGAAAATACCTATGTCAACTCCCAAGCGCTGACCTTCTGTAATGGCAAACTTTGTCAGTTCCCACCATTCCTTGCTTAAAACCTTTACCTTGCCATAAGGCACGGTAGACAATCCAATGTTACCTATGAAGGCCTCCCCTATGCCAACTTTGGCCATGGCCTCCAGGTCTTTGGTAATTCCGATTTTCGAAATGTTGTCACTTACCCAGTACCAATAAACATAGGGTTTCAATGAGTCTTGCGGCACCTTAAATCCCTTCCTGAACGCATCCAGTGAAACTAGTTTGGCCTGTTTGGTCTGCGCCAATGTTGTTGAAACCGGCATTAACAGGTTGAGGAACACAATTAGTAAAAAATAAGTAGTTAGGTTTTTAAGCATAAACATCTTTTATAGATTTAATTAGCAATCTTAAATAAAGGGAATAGTTTCGGCATCCTGTTGCGTTATGTCTTTAAATTTTTCTGCATTTTCATTAATATATACCTTGCAAATATCCTTTAAAATCTATCCAATTATCTTCGGTTACCTTATAAGTAGTTGGCTTTGGGCTTAACCACTGTATTATTTTATCCTTAATAGAATAGGCAAAAAAATGATTTCCAGTAGGGTTATAATGTCCTAAAAGATATCTTCCATAATAATCTTTCAAATTAAGGTTAAACTTTTTAAAGTCTTCAACATGTATCAGGTTCATGTCAAAGAAATTAAATTGACCTTCCTGAAGGTAACGCACAACTTCTTCATCATACCTGTTTCCTGTTTCTACCAGCGAATTGGTAACCCGATAAGGATCAAATAACACAATCATTAATTTCTTGTCATTTTTCTGTGCATAAAACTTCAATTTTTCTAAGATATGCTTGGTTGCCGCAAACGAATATTGATCTAACAGGTAACTGGCATTTTGCTCAAGGTCTGCATAGTCTTTTAGACTGATGTTAAGTTGCAAATGCTTGGCTAGCTTCTGAACATTTTCTAGGTCCAGACTGGCAATCTCCTTATTCTTAAACAACAACAGCTGAAGCGCAATATCGTCTTTCACGTTCTCCCACATCCAAGTGGTATCAGTCATTTTATACAATTTACGTTTTGTATTCAACGGATTAGGTTTCTCGATGAACCGGCCACTGCTTAAGTCCATCTCCAAGTTAGGCCAAAAGTTACCATGAAATTTAAATCCTGGTTGATTCTTTTGGTTCCATTGTTTGATGGCCAAATACCTACAGCGCAATAAACTTCGGACATGGTCATCTCCCCATATATAAAATATCAAGTAATCGGCGGCATTTTTTGTATTTTCCTCTTTCAATAACCTCTTATAAGACTGGAAAACGCCATAACCACCCACACCAAAATTTCTAATTGGTTCACCGAGATGGGCAGCCAGGTACTCTTGCCATGTTTCGCCATCTGAAACCTGTTGACATTGGGTGAAACTATTGCCATAGGTGTTGATTCTGCAAGGTCTGTCGCGATACATTTGCATGGTTCTGAAACCCTTATGATCCGTAGTTGAAATGTTTAAGCTGTTATCAATTCCTTCCCGAGGTATTGAGTTTCCCAAGATATAACCGAGCTGAGTATCATACTTTGCCCAAACCCCACTACCACCTAAGAAAATATCAAGCTCTTGCCTATTTGGTATTGCACCCTTTACATACGCTTCAAAGGTGGGTAGTTTCGCTGTCTGTGCGGTAGCGGTTTTCCCCAATAAGCACAACAAAATAAGTACAACCCGCATAAATGCCAATGAAAAGATCCTTTTAAGAGATTGGAGACAATATTGCTTAAACATTCGCTGGAAAATTGGTCTTAATCATTATTGTTCAATTTTTAGGTTCGAAGAATTTGTCAGCATGAAATTCTTTAGGTTCATGTTTTTAAACCAATCCAAAAATTCATAGGCAGTGGTGTTTTCAATTTTGTTGTTGCGGAAAGTAAGGTTGTCAACCGAATAGCCACTCAAAATACAAGGATTGAAGATTTTGAACGTATTTCGCTCAATTAAGATATTTCTGTTATATCTACTTTCTGCTTTCTTTTGCTCCTCAATGCCAGAACTCACCATGATCACGCCCAAGCCCAGCATGAAACCGTAATTACAGTTGTCGAAGGTATTGTTAGTGATGGTTAGGTCCCTAACACCCGATTGTTCAAACCAGTATCGGCCATCGCCCTCTAAATTAATAGCGGCACAGTGTGTATGAAAGTAGTTGCCATCAATCCTTATTTTACCTCTTGATCCCAACAGGATGCCACGAGCCCTGTTCTTTTGCACAGAACAATTCTTCATTAACACATCTGGATATTGCTCACTTGAAGCGATTACATCTCCAACCTTAACCTTAGAAGAAAGTGGATTTTTCATCGTAATTCTGGTGTACTCCTTATTTAGCCGCTCAGCTTTCACAACCGTTGTTTCACCATAGGTAATTAGGCTTTCTGCTTCAGTGATTTCAATTTTTGAATTTGGCGCAAGGAAGTCAAAGCCAAATTGTTGGTAATGCATCAATTTCACAACCACTTCATTGGGTGAAATTATTTGCATGATCTTCACATAGACTCCATGGATATTCGTGGCGTCATCCATCATGCTCTCAAAGGTTGAGTGTTGTAGCGTTATCTTTCCACCACAATTTACGAAGTGTGTGGCATCTGCAGCCGTACTTACCATTCTGCCTGGAGCGGCAATTACCTTTACGCTATCAATTAAAATATTGTTACTGCGCTGTGCAAGTATACCTACCCCACCTGCATGGAATATCGTCACGTTACGCACACTGATGTCCTCGCTATCCGAAACGGTAAAACCTGGAACCATTCTGTCTGTAGCATTAAAGATCAAGGTATTACCTACAGAACCCTTTAATCTCGGAAAGTGAATGCGCACACGTCCAGGCCCTAGGTCTTTTACCACCATATTTTGCACATTAAGATAATCAAATGCTGTTTGTACTGGCTCACGTTTAACTGCATCAAACTCCAAAAGGTGCCAAAATGGATAGTTAACCCTTTTAGGTTCGCCTCCATTGTCTTTTCCAATAACCTGATCTCCAGTAAACATCAACTTGTTGTTTTGAACGTTATAGGGATAAGCGTCACTAAAGGCAATATCCAAACTATCCTTATAGGCAGCTATGATGGTGCCCTCTGAATGAAAAGTACGCTTAAAGTCAATCGAGAGGTTTTTAACTGTTATTTTCTTCGAACGTTCAATTAAAAAAGGGCAAAGAAATCCATTAAATATAAACTGAGAACCCTGTCCATCAATCTCTAGATTTCCCATTCCCGATAGGTCAAACACAAAACGTTTGAGTCCCTCGTCGTTATTACTTACAAACACATATTTCTCTGGGGCAAAATTAGGTTCAAAAGTGTACGTTCCCTTGGTGAACACTAATTTAGTGGCCTTCGTTGCCCTACACTTTTTTAGTGCGGTAATCACCGAAAGCGTAGCATCCTCTCCTTTTGAACTAGGCCTAACATAGACTGTTTTATCTTGGGCAAGAGTGGTTTGGCAAAAGAAAATTGTTATCAGGGTCATTATGCTCAAGACCTTTATTAGAAAATCAGCCTTTAAGACTTGATTTAAATGTCTTTGTTGATAAGTTATGGTCATAAAGAATCTCTTAAAATAACATTGAAAGGAACTGCATGTTTTGCCTTGCTATTGTTTAATACAGCTTGCGCCGCCATATAGCCCATCATTTTGAAATCTGTAGAAACGGTGGTGATCCCATTGAGTATGTATTTCTTTAATGGGGTTTCATTATAGGAAATTATCCCAACGTCCTTGCCCACTTCAAGTCCCAAATTAATGACTTTCTCTAATAGTTGAACAAGGTCATCTTCCATCACATTGATGTAAAGGTCTCCCCTGTTAATCACTTCCTTTTCCATATTATCTACAACTACAAAATTGAACCCATATTGATTACAGAATAGCTTTATGCCTTTCAGTATCTCCTTCGGATAATAGCTTTTTTTAGGGAATACAATCTTAACGGCCCTATATTTAGATAGGTTTGGCAGTACAGTAGTCAACGCTTGATAGATATCTGTTGCGAAATTTTCATAAATCGAAGCATAATCACCATTAACACCCTGAACTTGTTTATCTAGGATCAATAGTTTTTCCTTCGGAATAGAATCTATGATTTCAAAGGCATCTTCCCCACCATCCACAAAGTGAGGAATGATCACATAATGTGAATAATCGTTTTTAGTGCTCTTAATAAGCTTTTTGAAGATTGCATAGTCATTGTTATAGATATAAAAATCTATAAAAGCTTGATCGCCCAGCGCATCTGAAAAAGCATCATATATTATCTTTTTATGCGCCGAGAGTTTGTTAAAAAGTAGGCAAACCCTGATGTCCTTTTTATACTCTGAATTGGAAATGTAGTAACCTTTACCAGGTATAGAATTGATAAACCCAGTATTTTTTAGATATCTATAGCCCTTTTCAGTCGTATCCCTAGAGATATCGAGAATATAACTTAAGTCGTTAATAGATGGTAAAACATCACCTTTTTTAAGTTTGCCGCACTCTAACGCAGAAACTATGCTATCTCTAACCTGTAAATATTTAGGGGTAGCAGAACAGGTATCTATTTTTAGAAAATTAAAACCTTGCTGTTGTAACATACCTTTTTAAATTTGGTTGGTATAGCCACTCGGTTAATTGTACCGTATGGCGCTAATGATATTTCGGTGCCAAAACTTTGTCCCCGTGCAATTACAATCGAATTAATACTAGTGGGGTGAAGAAAAAATCAAATCAACTTCACACGCAAGTCTTCCTCCACTAACCCATTGTTGTGGGGTGTGGATTTTCGGGTGTGCCAATTGTTGCTGGGGCAGATTGATCAATTTCTAGACCTAGATCCTTCCAATAATATTTTAAAGGATCGTTCGCCGGCCATTTTTTATATAAACCGTCCCAATCAATACAGTGTAAATGTGGGCTTCTAACTGCTACCGGGCCAATTTTTTTCTCACTCAAGGCCTGGAACCTACAGTCCATGGATAACCTGATCCTGTCAACTGAGTTGTTGTCGATTCCCTGGTGAACAGTGTGGCTATGGAACATCAACACATCTCCCGCGGCAAATTCTCCAATTACCCATTTAGAATCGCTCGGCACATTAATTCCAATTAGACCTGCCCCCTCGGCAGGGTGTTCGGGTAATAACCCCCAGTTTTGCGATCCGGGAACCAAGGTTAAGCCACCTAATTCTTTATCGCAGTCCCCGAGTGGAATCCAACTTGTCCAAGTATTTTCAGTTCCACGTACGTGGAAATAATCCTGGTGAGGTGGTGTTGTATGTTTTTGCGCCTGCGGAAAAATGGTACGTAAAATTTTTAAAGGGTGAACCAGCGCTTCCCCATCAAAAAGGACGTTCAATGCCTTTAATAAATTAGGATGATGAGCTAAAGCGTGAAACGAATGTAGTTGTTGAATTTCTCTGTAGTAATTTAAATAGGTAGGGTTAACTGATGATTCCAAGATCATGAATCCGGGGGCTGCGATGCCATCTGTTAACGTTGTTCCATCTTTCAAGAATCCGTTTTTTTTACAGATTTCGAATACGTCTTTCCGTAGCTGAGCTATTGATTCTGCAGGTAATAAAGCTTTAAAGAAAAGATAGCCGTCTTGTTCGGCAGTTGCCCTTAGTTTTTGGGGGTCGTTAAGTAAATTAGTTGACTCTTTAAAAGGCGCAACATCTTGCACATCGTTCATTGCCATAATTATATTTGGTTAGGTTAGTTAATAGTGATTAAAAAAAATTTTATTCACATTTTCTACGACACAAATAAGGAGCAATCAGGATTGAATTCCAATTTTGAAAAAATCTGGACGGCTAGTTTCGATAGATAAAATAGCAAAATAGCCCGTACTGAAACCATTTCATAAACATATTTAAAAAATTGATTGTCAGAATATTATATATATTTAGTAAATACACAAAATCAGTTTAATCACAAAAACCAAATATGTCTTTTTCGCAGGCAGGTAAAGAATTTTTACCGTGTGGTTCAATTGAATATTTAATTCCATAATATTAATCAAACTATTCATTATCAGCTAAATATAATGTTATTAAAAAGTATGCACAATCTTTTGTATACAGTTTGGAATGCCCTAACTCAAAATGGCGGACAGCTGCTTTTTGTTTAGTTCGAATTAATTATATTGATTTGCATCCTAACCAAACCAACCATTAATTCTAAATATGAACTTTATCTTAGGCCTAGTATTGCATGCCATCGGCGGATTTGCCTCAGGCAGCTTTTTAATTCCCTTTAAAAGGGTTAAAGATTGGGCATGGGAAAGTTCTTGGCTAATTAGTGGGGTGGCTGCATGGATTATCATGCCATGGTTAACGGGCTACCTTACCATTCCCGACCTCTTTAATCTATTCCGCGATGTGGATTCTAGCACATTGTTATGGTGCCTACTTTTCGGTTCGCTCTGGGGCTTAGGCAGCATGACCTTCGGACTTTCTATGCGCTACCTGGGCTTCTCTCTAGGTTTCTCAATTACCTTGGGCTTATGTGCAGTACTGGGCACACTGGTACCGCCAATTTTTTATGGGACATTTTCGCAGCTTCTAAATAATGTGTCTGGCTTAACTACGTTGGCAGGTGTTTTCATTTGCCTTTTGGGCATCGGTGTTTGTGGATGGGCAGGAATTTTAAAGGAACGATCATTATCTATCGAGAAAAAGAAAGAAACGATCAAGGAATTTAATTTCGGTAAGGGCATCGTAACCGCACTCTTTTCAGGTATTTTAAGCTCTTGTTTTGCATTTGGCCTAACTGCGGGCAAACCCCTAGCAGATCTGGCCATTAGTCGAGGTGTTGCCCCATTGTGGCAAAATAACGCGGTCCTAATCATGGTACTGATGGGGGGATTTGTAACCAACATCGTTTGGTGCATAGTATTGAACGCAAGAAACCGAACAGCTGGAGACTACACAAAAAAGACTGATTTTCAGAAGAGCAATTACTTTTTTTCGGCACTGGCTGGCATAATATGGTATCTGCAGTTTATGTTTTACGGAATGGGTTCTACTAGGATGGGAGATTATGATTTCGCTAGCTGGAGTATCCATATGGCATTCGTAATCACGTTTAGCAACCTTTGGGGTCTTTATTTCAAGGAGTGGAAAGGATCTAACTCATCTACCATGAAAACCATATTTACAGGGATAGCTATCGTCATCATTTCAACACTGGTAATTGGTTATGGCAGTTACCTAAATTCAACCGGGCAATAATTATCATCATTAACAACACTCACTATGAAAATTAATTTCTTTTGCCCCATCTGGGGTATGGTTCCCGATTATGTCCATCAGCTGAATGGTTCTTTGGAAGCTATTTTTGAAGAGATAAAACATGCTGGTTACGACGGCATAGAAATGGCGATTCCACTGAACGACAAACAGAAATACGAAATCAATAAGCTTAAGGCAGACTATGAGATGGAGATTATTGCCTTGCAATATGCCGCCCATGGCAACACCCTTCCAGAATTCATCACCTCTTACGGCGAGCACATCAGATCTGCAGCTGATGTTAATCCCGTGCTCATCAACTCACACACCGGAAGTGACTTTTTATCATTTGATGATAATTGCGCATTAATTGATGAATCTATGGAGTTGGCCAAAGAACTTGAAATGAAGATATTGCATGAAACGCATAGGGGAAGATTTTCATTTCATGCAGCAGCCATACAACCCTACCTAAAAGCGTTTCCATCTTTAAAAATCACAGCAGATTTTTCGCATTGGTGTAACGTTTCTGAGTCTTTTCTAACTGACCAAGGTGTACACCTTGATCATGCCATACAAAGGGCCGGACATTTGCATGCCAGAATAGGGCATCCACAAGCTTGCCAGGTAAATGACCCCAGGGCGCCAGAATGGAGAGACGCCGTTAATCATCATTTGAGCTGGTGGGATAAAATAATTGCCAATCAAATTGAGCTAAAAACGCCCGTTTTTACCATCACACCAGAATTCGGCCCTGCAGACTATATGCCCACCATACCTTATACCAGAAAACCCGTGGCCAGCCAATGGGAAGTTAACTTGTGGATGAAATCCCTGTTAAAGAAAAGATATTCTAGTTAATTAAATGGTTTTTTAGTTAATTTTGGTTACTACATTTTCCATGGCTTTTGTGTTTCGATAGATTATTAGATGAGTTTACCAGAAGAAGAGTATTTGACCAAGATTGTTTCTGCAATTGCCTTAACCTTAAATGAAGATTTAACGATTAGATATGTCAATCAATACGGGCTAAAAAAACTAGCTTCGGTTGATAGTTCACTTGTTGGGAAATCGGTGAACCAAATGGGCCGTAAACCCATTAGTGAAAGAAGTATTGAAGAAATCGATGCAGAACACTGGGAACAGATTTTTAATGCGATCCCAATGCCTGTATTTGTTAAGGACAGGCAACATAGGTGGGTTTTCTTCAATGACGCCCTTTGTAACCTCCAACACAAAACCAGGGCCGAACTCCAAAACAAGAACGATTACGATTTTTTTCCAAAGGCTCAGGCAGACCGGTTTCGGCAAGAAGAAGAAACACTTTTCCTGACCGGCAAGGAAGTTTTCTCAGAGGAATTCTCGCTTAGAAATGGTACTGATTCATATGTATTGATCAAGAAAACAAGGATTAAGATAAGCGACGGCCAAGAATACCTTTTAGGCTGTTGCATAGATATTACCAAGAGAAAGCAAGCAGAACTGGCTTTGATAGAAAGTGAACGAAGGTTTAGATCGCTCATTAGACATTCTCCAGACATCATTGCCATTGTTGGAAAAGACCACCTCATTCGTTACATCACCCCTTCTTTTTATCGATTATTTGAGCTTTCGGAGAACGACATCATTGGCACTTCAATTCTAGCTATTCTCCACGAGCGGGACAAAGACAATTACTTCGAAACCATTAACAAGGTGGTGGGCCCAAAATCTGAAGGCATTAAGGTTGAATTAAGGTTAAGGAGGTCAAATGGGCAATATGCTATTTTAGAATCCTTCATCAAAGATTTGAGCTTTGATCCTGCCATAAATGGGATTGTAATGAACTGTAGTGATGTAACAATGGTTAGGGCACAGAGTGAAGAAATTGAAAGAATCAACAAACTGTTAGATGCAGACAATAATTACTTGAAGAACCAGTTGAAAAATGAAATAGATGCCAGGATAGATCTAAAGCCCTTGGATTTCAACGAATTTAAAGAATTATATCCTGATGATGCTGCCTGCCTTAAATACTTGGCTCAATTGAAATGGGAGAATGGCTACAGATGTAAGAAATGCAGGCAAGAGAAATTCGGAGCTGGCAAAATTGAATACTCAAGACGCTGCTCAAAATGTGGTTATGTGGAAACGGCAACTTCAGGCACTGTATTCCATAGGATTAAAATTCCTATTCTAGAAGGTTTTTATATGTTTTTCTTATTGAGATCCAACCCAGACATAACGGCAAGGGAACTCTCGATATGCACCTCCGTGAAGGAAAACACTTGCTGGCTATTCAAGAAAAAGATCAATGCCCTGTTAAATAAAAACAAGGGTATGCAGAAGAACTGGGAAGCACAAATGTTGATTCCTATTACTTCAAAAAAACAATGAAAGAAGCATCTAAAATTAATGTTGAAAGTCCGTTTTGATAATCCATTATCTTACTAAGGAAATATGGCAACGATAGAAAAAAATTGCTTGTCCAATAGATTTCCGTAATCCCCATACCGTATCGATCGCAATACCTAGTTCAATTGCAAGCCAAAGACCATCCCAAGCCAAGGCTTACCCTGATAAATCCAATCTCCCTTGTTTTTATCCATCAAGAAATCAGTTCCAAGCGCTAGGCCAATGCTAAATTTCTTGGCATCATAGATCCCTGCCATCCCGCCTTGTAGCACAAAACCATCGAACTCGTAATCAATTTTATCTTGCGATACAAACGGATTCATCGTGACAGATCCAACCCCAAAAAACGCACCATACCCATAGCCAGTACCCTGTATTTTAAGCCTCCCTCGCTGTTTGGTAATTGAATAAGAATCGTTTCTCCTGCCCAAAAAGAGCCTTGTTTCTAATAATATTTTCTGTGAAGATTTAAGCTATCTAAAGTAAGCTTTTTATTAAGATAGGAATTACTAATCACATCTCTAAGTAACTCATTTTTTTCAAATTTACTGGCTGCTAAATTATTTATATTACTTTTTGATAAAATGAATTCTTTAATGTTTTTATCTTCATTAACTATTTTTAAAAATGAATTAACATTATTTATCTTTAAATCATTTGAGTAATATATACTTTCAATCCTATCAAAAAGCAAAGATAGGTCTGCAATATTTTGTTTATTTTCTAATATAATTTTTTCAGAGGGAGCTTTACCTCCACACTATTCGGCAACAAATCTTTACTACAGCTTGTAAGAAAAATAAGGATTGATAAAACCATCGAGTAAACAAATTGTTGAGGTTTTAAAGTGTTAATTTTTGTCATAGTTTGAGTTTTAATTTATAGTAATTATCTATTTTGTTTCCTTTAGAGCTAAAAACCTTTGGGTTTTACCAGAAAATTTGGAAAAAAAATAAATTAAGCCCTTAATTCTTCCCTTAGCGTACAAATTGCAGTATAAATGTGATTGTAAGATGGCTTCATAAGACAAATCATCAAAAAACTTTAGTTTGATGCTCTCTCTCTGCATAGGAGTTAACTTGTTTATGGCTTGCCACATCTTCACTTTAGCAGCTGCATCAGTTTCGGCCGCAATTAGCAATTGCTCGTAAGAATTCTCCGTTAAGTGTGCAAAATCCTGGTCTTTAATTTGATCTGTTTTTTGATCTAACAATAACCTATTTTTTTTTTAAATAAGAACGTTGAAAGGCTGAAGGAAATACTTTCTCTTAATTCTAATCCAAACCTGAATATTGAAAATCTCTGAACTGAACTTCTCCTTCGCCTACGGAAAATAATCCAGGACGTAAATAACCCCATCCTCCTAAAATATTATGATGATAGCCCGATATTTCTGTAGCGACAGAGATAATTCTCGAATTGAGCAAGTTTAACATCAACTACTCAAAACAAATGTGGAAATGATGAAAAAATAAAGGCTATGGGCAGAGAACTTGTTCATCTAAAGGAAATTGCACTCCTAAATAAGAGATTCATAAACTTCATTTTCAAAAGATGAAATAGAAAGAAATATCAATTTGAGAGATAAATTCCTCGCGGAAATCTAATGGGAATACCTAGAAAACGTAGAAAATACCAATGATTGGTAGTCTCAAAATTTCCATTTCCAGACTTAAAAATCCCACATTCTGACGATATATCAAAAAATCTGTACTTTGTTCAAATCGAGAGAAGAATTTGTAATTAAACAAAACACCCTCATACTGCTAGAAATCGATGATTTTTATGACGGATATTTTTAAAAATCGTTGACAAAACCGTTGACAAGGCTTGCTGGAAACGTGTTTTTTTTTGTATATTTGAAATAATTAATAATGCTTTGAGGCGTGTTTAAATCCACTTTATTTGGCTGTTACATTACCTTTTCACTAGCCAATATCGTGTTTTATTTATGTTTAAAGGGGGTTTTTAGTAACTCTATTGACAAAACCGTTGACAAAATCGACATAAGGCAATTCCGCCGCAAAAAGCTGGTCAAGTTCTGATTTGACTAGCCAATATTGTGTATTTTTCATGCTTTTAATGAATATAAAAGGTTTTTTTATTCGATCGTTGACAATCCCGTTGACACCTTCTCTAGGCATACGATTTAAACCTTCTAAATTTAAAGCAGTATGAGAACAAATAATGCCAAATCTCAGTCCGATAACCATTTCATAATGGAACGCCACCGAGGTCAATCTGTCGATCCCCGCAAAAATAACACATTCCTACAAACCTTTCATATATTTTTATTGGCCCAATCCGGACAATTACGCCACCATTCGAAGGACAAGAAAAGTTAGAATTGGCGAGGTTATGAATCTGTTTAATTATTTTATTATATAATGCTCCTTAAAAATCGATGGAACCAAAATTTGAAAACTTTTATACCAAAAAAAAGATTTAATGTTACAATCGCTACTATTGAACACATTATTCCTGCTAAAACATCGAGTATATAATGATGACTATTGTAGACCGCAGCAAACCAAATCCCAAGCATTACAACAACAAAAAATAGATTAACAAGACCTAGCTTATTTTTAATTCCATAATAGAATACAATGATTGGATAAGCAGAATGCAATGACGGCATAGCAGCAAAAACATTAGAACCTTTTGTATATATCCCTTGAAAAAGATGAATATTAAAGTAGTGATCAAACCTAGATAGACCAGCCGTATTACCGATTGTTCCTGGAATAAATTTAAAACCATGTTCTTGCACATACCAAGGAGGTGCTGCAGGAAACGCATAATAAATAACAAAACCCAACAAATTAACCCATACAAAAGTTAGCGAGAAATAAACAAACTGTGTTCTATTTTTAAAAAAAAGATAAGTTGCAAATGCCAGTGGAACTGGCACCCACATCAGGTAAAAAAAGCCTGTAATTACGTCCAAAAAATGACTGGTATTTAATTTCCAATATTCATTCGGAGTGAGCAACAATCCATTTAAATGTATTCCGAAGAGTTTTTTCTCTAATTGATATAAATCTTCTAGATGAACATGGTTAAAAAGATAATTTGGAAAGGCTTTCATGTAATCGAATAAAATCCAATAGACTATAAAAATTGAAAAACCTAAAATGAATTTTCTGGTTTCAGAAGAAATATAAAAAAGCGAGTTAAAAATCAATAAAAGTATCAGTTGGTCGGTTTTAAAACCAACCAAAACAGAAGATAGCAAAAGATAAGTCAGGGAAATAATTGCTGTGAGAACAATCGTTCTAAGCTTATAAAATGAATTTTCCTCAGCTATATTTTGTTGCATATTATTTTTTATCAAAATTGGAATTGAAAATATTATCCCAGAAAGTCCAGCTTACACCATAACCTTTAGTAGAATCTGAATAATGATGTAACATGTGATGTTGCTTTAATCTTTTCCAAAAACCGCTTTTAAAATTAGCATGATGCAAAGCATAATGAACCATATCATAAAAAAGGTATCCAATCATAAATCCCGAGAAAAACGGATAAACTTTCGTATTAGGTAATAACCAATCGAAAAGCAGATAAAAAGCTAATGCCATCGGAATGCTTGCTGACGGCGGCATTACCAATCGGTTTGCATCATTTGGATAATCGTGGTGTACACCATGAAAGATAAAATGAATCTTTTTACCCCATTCGGCGTGAGGTTCGAAATGAAAAACATAACGATGTAAAAAATACTCAGTTATTGTCCAGATGGATAAACCAAACACAAACCATCCTGCAAAATTCATCAATGAAATATCCGTTTCTGCAAAAGATTTATAGAAAAGATAAGCAATAACAGGTATGTAAACTATTAGCGGCACATAGTATTTAACCTTCGAAAGACTTTCCATAAAATCACTTTTAAACATCCTGATGGATGATGATGAATTTGAAACAAAATTCTTTTTCATACTTTTTAAATTTTAATTCGCTCTACTAATACTTTTGATGGTTGGTTTGCGTCAAACCCCTTAATTTCTACATATTTTACATTTGGCAACCAAAAGCTACCACCTTCAATTCTTAAAAAAATACGTTCTACCTGAACTTTCTTATTGTTAATCGTGGCAAAAACATGGTATCTTTTATCTGCTGCCGATTTATTAAGATACATGGGCAGCTTTTTATGTGAGGTAAAACGAAGTTCGAATTGTCCGTTTCCAAAATTTTTAGTTAAAATTCCGTAAGCAAATTTCCGCTGAATGTAACTTAGTTCTTTCTTTTCTCCATTATCATCGTAACGCATCCAGAAAACATTCACCGGATTAGTGGTATTAACTTCGCCATGTTTATCTACATTCAACTGGCAAATGATGGTATTGGTATTGGGGTCGCGTTGCAGATAAAAAAGTTGATTGGTAATATCTTTTGGAACCGGAAATGTAATTGGTGATGGGTCTTGCGCATTTGCAAATTTGCTTGTTCCCACTAACCCGATTGAAAGCATAACACCAATAATTAACGCAGCTTTATTACTGGTATTCTTTTCTTCTTGTTCCTGAGCCTCCAAGCCTTTTTTCGCCTCCTGCAATCTATTTACCGCTGTAATATTGGTTAATAATGCCATTAAAGTTATTGGCAAAGTAAATATCGACATGGTTTCAAAAACATGAAAAGAGATACCAGAAATATAAATTTTGTAATCGCCGCCGATAAAATGGCCAGCTACGCCACAAGCAATGGCAAATACACCAATGGTTACTACACGTTCTGGTCGCTGCATTAAACCGCCTTTACATTCTACACCAAGCCCTTCGGCTCTTGCCCTGGTGTAACTCACCATCATAGAGCCAATTAAAGCGATAAAAGCAAATAACGAACTCAGAAAATAATGATGGGCCACAAGATAATAGCAAATCCCCAAAAACATAATCATTTCACTGTAACGATCAAGCACAGAATCGTAAAGCGCACCAAACTTAGAACTCATATTTCCAAGTCTTGCAACTTGTCCATCAAGCATATCAAAAAGTCCGGCGAATAACACTAAGGCACCACCCCAACCAATGTAAGACATGTCGCCACGGTTTGTTTTTTCTGCCCCTAAAACAAAAATTACGGCCACACCGACATTAAGAATTAAACCAATAGTGGTAACGGCGTTTGGCGTTAAACCTATTTTAATTAATCCTCTTACAAATGGATTAATGATTTTATATATGCCCTGCTGAAGGCTGTCTCTCAAGTTCATAATCTGTTTTTTTTAAAAATCGAATTTTACCCTAGCTCTTATTCCCCATTCCGAAACCTCAGGATGATTTAAATAATTAAAGCGCTTAACCAAATCCACACGGAGTAGTTTAAAGATATTGCCAACTCCAACACTGCCTTCCATATATGGGTCGTTCCCTAAAGCATAAGTTCTCTTTGCACCATTTTCATAATCTGGTAACTGATATAAATTTGAATTTAAAGAAGGATTATTTTCATCTCGAAGGCCGCCATATAATGCTTTAAATGAAACGACTTCTCTTAATTTAAGCTTTTTTAGTAATGGGATTTTGTTAAAAAAGAAACCGTTGAAATTATGGTCAATATTGATGCTTACATAATGATCGCTCACAAACTCAAGAAAGTTCATTAGGTTATAAGAATTAAGCTGATAGGCATAAGTTTGGTTTGCCCTATGAATATCTAATAGCGGAAAAGGAACCTTGCCTGCAATGTAGCCACCCTCTAAGGTTACATCGCTATAACCGAGTTGCGAGAGGTAAAATCTTTTATCAATACTACCCATTATATTGTGATAGTTATATTCGCCACCCAAAACACCTTTTAAACCAGCAGTGTATTTAAGGTTAAAAACAGGATAGCGGTCGGCAATGGGAACACGATAAATTTTTCCCTGATAAAATTTCTCGTTTGGAGCGTATCGCAACGACAAAGAAACCTCACTAGTGGTTAACCTATTAACGAATTGATTTGCATCGTTTTTATAAAATAATCCTCCGGCAGGCGTTTGGCTCCATTTTTTTAACCCAACGGTATAAGAAAAATGATTTTCAAATTCCTTTACATAATCTACACGATAAAAATCGTTGTATAATAACATATCATTTACACCCCGTTTAAACGAAAGCAGAAAATTATCTTCCTGTACAAACTGCAATTCCTGTCCTGGTATTTTAGTATCCCGTTGAAAACTTGCCCGAAGATAATGTTGCGGAAACTCGTAAATTGATTTATTATTGATAGAATAAGTTGCAGACAAAAAGAACTTCCACTTTTCATCTTTAAAGCCATAAGCTGCATAATTTTCGAAATAATAACGTTTACTCAGTTCGGGTGTAGTTCTTCCGCCTAAACGCAAACGCAGTCCTTCTACATTATTAAAGCTATAAAATGTATTTACAGGTCCGATTTCGTAAGGGCCAAGATTTTGATAACCGGCAAACAACAAGGTAACAACTTTCATTGTTCGCTTAAATGATGGCAGATTTTGCAGCGTATCTATGTTCTCATAAATTTTTAACTGATTGGCAGAAATGGTGTCCAATCTATTCTCTTTCCAATATAAATCGTTCTTTTTACTCGCATCAGGCAATACAACTGTACTTTTTCCTTCAAAAATTGTGTTTGGTAAAGCCACATCGAACTGATATTTTTTAAAGGTTACGGTGCGCTCTCCGGTAAAACCAATGCCTTTTGTTTTGCCTATACCAAAATCTGCAAGTAACTTACTTTGGCTTAAACTATATTTCCCGGCTGTGTTGGCTTCGAAATTTAAATCGATTTTCAATGCCCTAACAAAATTCAGATTGATATTTTTATTAACACCAAAAGATGCTCCCGTTATGGCGTAATTG
This sequence comes from Pedobacter jamesrossensis, assembly GCF_042650905.1. NCBI lineage: Bacteria > Pseudomonadati > Bacteroidota > Sphingobacteriia > Sphingobacteriales > Sphingobacteriaceae > Pedobacter > Pedobacter jamesrossensis. The sequence continues at coordinate 41,509 of NZ_JBHSBY010000129.1, forward strand.
CCATCATTAGTTACATATATTTTGCCTTCAAAAAGCATATCGCCCGTATTGCGTGGCGTAAATGAAAGCTCAATGATTTGAGGCTTTCGATTTTTTAAAATGTCGGTAATAAAAAATTTGTAAAACGTTGGTGCTCCATCAGCAATGGGACTTAAAAAATCGTTACTGATAACAGATATATTGTTTTTATAAATATCAATATCCTGATACATCCTATCGAAATAGGTTTTCATTCCTTTATTATCAATATAACGGCTATCAAATTCAACTTGTTTCTGTGCAACAACAACCGTTTTATTTTTTTCTGGCTCCTTATTCAAATACTTATCAGACAGGCTCTCTTGTATGTAAACAGGCAACAAATTTTTTCCACCAATTAATGTAGAATCCTGTTCCTGAAATAGAAACTGATAATTTCGGAACATTCTCTTGCTCTTAAATTTTTCGGAAACATTACTTACCGAAAACAACATTTTCTCATATTGTTGATAGCTTACTGTTTGATAACTCTTTATGCGGTTTTCATCTTTATGGGCAATAACCTGCCTAATTAATTCAACAGCTGGATTATCTTTATTGCGATATTTAATCTTTTTTCCGCCGACAATGATTACTTCATCAAGCGAATTTGAGCTTGGCACCAACATTACATCTCCGTGCTGAGTTACCGATGGCATAATATTTTTATTGGCTACCACATAACCAACGTAATTAAAGCTTAATGCATTTTGCGGTTCGGGTGAGCTGATGGTATAATTTCCATTGATATCTGTTTGCGTACCTATTTTTGTGTCTTTAAAAAAAACGGATACATTGGGCAAGGTTTCTTTGGTTACGGCGTCGCGAACAGTTCCAGAAACCACTGTTGATTGTGCAAAAACATCGCCATTAAACCACAGTCTTAATAACAAAAACAAACCAATAAAAAATGAAATTTTGAATTTGTGCTTCATCTAACGGGTAAAAATAAACTGCTTTTGCATGTAATAATTATAGCTCATACCAACTGAAATTGATACCAGCATTTTGGAGAGCATGTAATTGATATTAAAAAAAGTGGTGAGTAAATAAACTCCAAGGGTAACGAGTAAAAAGTTGCCAATCCAAACTAAAATATATTTAAGAACCTGCCATTTAAGTACACTTTTAGTGGCAATAAAAACCCAATTTCTATTAATGTAGAAATTGATTATCCCTCCTGTTACCGTCCCTGATATACTTGCACTCAAATACCAGAAACCCAAAAGATTTACCGCAGCCAGCGTAACTAAAAAATCTACAGCCGTGGCTGTTAATGATGATGCCTGAGCCTTCAGATACCTAAACATGGAGTTTAAAAAAATTCGAAACTGATGAATATCTGGAGCACTATGCTTGAGTAAATCCCAGCCAATACATCATCTGCCATTACGCCTAACCCACCAGGTAATGCTTCCATTTTCCGGATGTACAAAGGTTTCAGAATATCAAAAAACCTGAAAAGCAATAAACCCAAAATAATATAAACTGGCTTTAATGGAACGCCAATCAAAGCGATGCACATTCCAGCAACTTCATCAATCACAACACGTTGATGGTCTTTACCCCATTCATTTTCCACTACATTAGCACTAATTGTACCGATAAGTGTTAAAAACAAAGTGACAAGAACAGGCCATAAATATGGGTTTGTATAAATCGTTTGCGAAAAATACCAGCAAAGGCAGGTCGCTATTGCAGCGATGGTTCCTGCCCCTTTGCCTATATACCCAATTCCCAGGCCTGTAGATATGATTTTATGGAACAACACTACAAAGTTTCTACAAATTCTTCTTCGTAATCTTGCCCTAAGTGCGTAATCAATTCCTCATCCATGATGTAGCGCAAGGTATTTTGAAGTTTCATTAACTGTTTGAAAATATCATTTTCTGCAGGCACACCCGGAATGGTTTGTGGCGATTTCAGATAGAATGATAACCATTCCTGGATGCCAGACATATTTGCTCTCTTAGCTAAATCCATAAACAAAGCCAAATCCAAAACGATTGGTGCTGCTAAAATCGAATCGCGGCACAAAAAGTTAATCTTAATCTGCATTTTATAACCTAACCAGCCGAAAATATCAATGTTATCCCAGCTCTCTTTGTTATCTCCATGAGGCGGATAATAATTGATGCGGATTTTATGGTACATATCACCATATAAATCAGGGTTTAGTTCTGGTTTAAAAATATCTTCGAGTACACCAAGTTTAGAAACCTCTTTTGTTTTAAAGTTATCTGGGTCGTCTAAAACCAAACCATCACGGTTTCCTAAAATATTATCAGAAAACCAGCCATTAACGCCTAAAGAACGGGCAGCTAATCCTGGTGCTAAAATGGTTTTCATCAAAGTTTGACCTGTTTTAAAATCTTTACCAGCAATTGGTGTATTGGTTTCTTTAGCCAATTCAATTAACGCCGGGATATCCACAGTTAAGTTAGGCGCACCATTGGCGAAAGGAACACCCAATTTCAACGCTGCATAAGCATAAATCATACTTGGCGCAATAAGCGGGTCGTTATCTTTTAAACCTTGCTCAAAAGCGGCAAGAGATTCGTGAACGGCAGATGGTTCGAAATAAATTTCGGTAGAGCCACACCAAACCAAAACAACACGATCGCAGTTGTTTTCGGCTTTGAATCTTTTAATATCTTCCATTACCTCAAGCGCCAATTCGTATCTGTTATCGGCCTGTTTTACATGTGTGCCCGTTAAGTTTTTCACATAATTTCTATCAAATGCAGCACGCATAGGCTTAATTGCCTGTAATTCTTCACGTACATCACGTAAAAGATTGGCATCTAAAACCCTTGCATTAAGTGCAGCCTCGTAAACATTATCTTCATATACATCCCAACCTCCAAAAACCAGGTTTTCGAGATTTGCCAAAGGCACAAAATCTTTAATTTTAGGTTCTTTCTTTTCGGTTCTTTTACCAATACGGATTGTACCCATCTGGGTTAACGAGCCAATTGGTTTTGATAAACCTTTTTTTACTGCGGCTACGCCAGCAATCATGGTAGTTGCAACAGCGCCAAGACCAGGCATCAATATTCCAAGCTTTCCGTCAGCCGATTTTACTTGTTCTCTCATTCTAATTTTTATTTAATTTTATTTATAACCACTTATTTTCTTTATACCAGGCGATTGTTTCATTTAACCCGTTTTCCAATTGATATTTCGGTTCGAAGCCAAAATCTTCCTTTAAATTTTCGATATCGCAAGCCCAGTTCGATGCGCTCAAATCCTTTATTTTATCCATATTTAATGCTGGCACCTTGTTAAATAAACTGTAGGACTTCTCCATACTCCAGGCTAGCGCCTTTACAGCACTTAGTGGTAAACTAAGCGTAAAAGGCTTTTTATGCAACGCTTTGCTGGCGTAATTAGCAAGCGAAAACTTATCGTAAACCATCCCGTCAGAAACGTTATAGGTTCTATGAACAATTTTAGAATGCAACGATTCTATAATTATTTCGGCCAAATCTGTTACATAAACAAAGCTTAATTTTTGTTGCTGTTTACCCACATAAAGCTCTAGACCAGAGTTAATGCTCTTAATTAGAATTAATATATCTTTCTCACGTGGGCCATAAACTGCAGTTGGGCGAAAAACAATTAGTGGCAAGTCAGTCATCTTGCTTAAGTAAGTTTCTGCAAGGGCCTTGCTATTTCCATACAGTGTTACAGGATAAGACAAATCTGCATCATCTTTTAAAGGGCCTCGAGCAGCCAAGCTACTCACGAAGACCATTTTCTTTATTTTATGTTTTGATTCAGTTGCCGCAAGCGCAAGATTTCGGGTGTATGTTGCATTAATACGGAAATATTCTTCCCGATTTTTAGCTTTCGTTGTTGCAGCTGCATGGATAATATAATCGTACTTTTTCTCATCAATATGATTTCTCAATTGATAAATCAACTCAAAATCTAGATGAACATAATTTATATTGAAATCTTTAAGATGGGCAACGTTACTTGATGAACGAACACTAATATATACCTCAAGTTCATTAGCTAAAGCCGCTTTAATCAGATGATAGCCCACAAATCCGGTAGCGCCGGTAATCAACACCCGCTTTTTCATATCGCTTTCTCTAGGATTCTGTATTTTCGGTATAATACGCCACCGATATCTTCAATTGGCCTGTTAATCATGTCGTTATGTTCAAGCGTCCAGCTGGCCTCCGCATACTTCATTTTCTTGGCAGAAAAACTCTTGATAATATTGCCATACAAACAAGCCTCAATACCCATTTTACGGTAACCATCAATTACACCAAGCAGCAAAATTCTAATGCCATCAATTTTTTTCTTGCCCGTTAAAAGCTTAATTAATCCTGTTGGAAATAATCGTCCACGTTTTATTTTTATCTGAATTTGGTTGATATCGGGAATAGCTAAAGCAAAACCTACAATTTTACCTTTCTGTTCCGCCAGAATGCAAAAATCGGGATCGAGAATAAGCTTTAAGTCTTTTGCTGTATAATCAAATTCTTTATCCGTCATCGGTACGAAACCAAGATTTTTATCCCATGCTTTATTATAAACCTCTCGGATAGCTTCTTTATCTGCATTGAAATTTTTCATATTGATTTTGCGGATCACAATATCATTCCGTTGCAAGCGCTCTTCAATCTTATCTAAAAGCTTAACCGATCGTTCGCTGTAATTACCCGTTGTGTAACGATAAGCTCGTAAATCAACATTTTTCACAAATCCTAATTGCTCTAATCTTTGTAGATAATAAGCTGCATTATAAGGCATCATGGCAACCGGTGGTCCGTCAAAACCTTCAATTAATAATCCGCAGGTTTCATTTGTAGATAAATTTACAGGACCTAAAATTTTATTGAATCCTTTAGTGCTGAGCCAATCTTTAACAGCATCCATCAACAAACTAACTACCTCATGGTCATTTACAGCATCAAAAAAACCAAAAAAGCCTTCTTTAGTGTTGTATAACTTATTGTGGTTCGTATTATTAATCGCAGCAATTCGCCCTACAATTTTGTCCTCTTCGTAAGCTAAAAAAAGTTGAATTTCTGAATGCTCATGAAATGGGTGTTTGCCTGGAGAAAGTAAATCGCGTTGCGCAATAAACAGCTCGGGCACATAATTAGTATCATTTGCATACAGCTCGTGCGGAAAATCGATGAATGCAGCTAACTCTTTTTTAGTGGATACCCTAATTATATTTTTCATAATTGTGCGCCAACCAAATCAACATTAACGGCCTTAAATGCAGCTGTAAGCTTTTCTATTGCGATTTCTATCTGTTCGAAAGTGTGGGTAGCCATTAACGAAAATCTGATTAGTGAAGAATCTGATGGAACAGCTGGAGAAACAACCGGATTTACGAACACTCCATTTTCTTGAAGTAAATTGGTAATTATAAAAGTTTTGGTGTTATCCCTGATGTAAACCGGAATAATTGGACTGTTACTATGGCCAATATCGAAACCAGATTCGGTTAACAGTTTTTTAGCATAATTGGTATTTTGCCAAAGTTTATCTATGCGTTCTGGCTCAGATTCTACAATATCTAAAGCGGCAATTACGCTTGCAACTGCAGATGGTGGCATACTTGCACTAAACATTAAAGCACGGGCACGATGTTTTATAAATTCGATAGTCGAAGTATCGCCAGCGATAAAACCACCTAATGAAGCGAGCGATTTACTAAAGGTCCCCATTACTAAATCCACCTTATCTGTAAGGTTAAAATGAGATGCCGTACCAGAACCATTAAAACCAATAACACCTAAACTATGGGCATCATCCATCATTACATTGGCTCCATATTCATCAGCAATTTGAACTAATTCCGGCAAATTGACCAAATCACCCTCCATACTAAAAATACCGTCAGATACGATTAACTTAGCTGCATCCTCAGGTAATCTACTTAGCTTTTTTCGCAAATCATCCATATCGTTATGGGCATATTTTATCGTTCTGGAAAAAGATAAACGGCTTCCATCTATAATCGATGCGTGGTCATATTCATCTAAAATCAAGTAATCATTTCTATCAAGTAAGCAAGAAATTACACCTAAATTGACTTGAAAACCAGTACTAAAAAGCACTGCAGCCTCTTTGCCAACATAATCGGCTAAGCGATTTTCTAAGTTTAAATGAATATCTAGTGTACCATTTAAAAATCTGGAACCTGCACATCCAGTTCCATATTTATCAATCGCCGCTTTTGCTGCTTCCTTTATTTTAGGATGATTGGTTAAGCCCAGATAAGAATTCGATCCAAACATGAGCACTTTTTTCCCATCAATAATCACTTCAGTATCCTGAGCAGATTCTATTGACCTGAAATAAGGATAAAGTCCTTTCTCTTTTATAGTTGATGCATCCGTAAATGCGTCGATTCTATCTCTTAATTTTTTGCGCATACTGAATTGTAATTCTGCGTTATTTTAACATTTATTAAAAACCCGGTTACACTATTGCTTTTACTTGCATTATAGTAATCAAGTGAAATCAGATCATTATTCTCGAACAATTTGATAACGCAATTTTAACATGGAACTCACCTAAAAAAAAGGTTCAAAAGTGGGAACTATTGGTCAAAATGGTGGATTTAAAAAATGTGACATTTAAATGAATTGACCTTTCGACCTATTGACTTTTATTATAAAAAGGTAAAATGGCAAAACACAGGCTTTAACGATATAAAAAAGCATTACACATATAATAAAAAACTATATATCAAGCAGTTATTAAATACCAAAAATCAATCAAAAGATTAACAACTAATCATAAATTAGTCATATTTAAAAAAATAAATTTAAAAATTCGATTGATATATTAGATTTGTTTGCGTTAAAAAAATCAGATATTTAGGGTAAAATCAGGAATAAGCAGTGGCTTAATTTTCCTTGAGAAAAGCATAGATAAGAGTCAAAAAATATCTGTTAAAAAATTGTTACGAGTTAAAAAGATCTATGCAGCAACAGCTAATTAATAACAGCAATGAAGTTGTTAATATCGACAACAATCTTCCTTCAATAGAAGATTTAGAAGTTAGCACTTTACAAAATCAGATTCCCAGTTTCTGCCTTAACCAAGCCTTTCGTGCCACATCGTATGCTTTTATACTTATTATTAAAGGAAGGCTTAATATTAAAACTAATTTCATACAAGAAACCTTAAAGGAAAAGGATGTTCTGTTTATTTTCCCTGATTCTATTTATGAAATAGATAACGTAAAAGATATATCTTTTATTAAAGTTGGTTTCAGCAAAAAATATTTAACAAACCAAGGTATATCTCTAAATACTGCCCAAAACTACAGGATATTTAGAACTCAGGGCATCAATAAATTTTCACTTAATAAAGAAGAATATACCGACCTCTATCATGATATATTAGCCTTGCAAAAAAAGTTAAAGCTTCCTTTAGACATACCTCAGAGAAATGACATTGTTCGAAATAGTTTTATTGAAATACTTTTTGATATGATATTGCTGGGAAATAAGAGATTTAGTTTAGAACCAGCCAAGAGAGATAGCAAACTAGAATTGACTACCAACTTTTTAAATCTCCTTTCTGAGCAATTTAGAAAGGAAAAGCGGGTAATTTATTATGCAAACAAACTATGTATTACACCAAGGCATCTTTCGCAAGTTGTTAAATATGTTACCGGAAAGACAGCTGGCGAACTCATTGATGAAATGGTTATAGGCGAAGCAAAAATACTACTCAATAATTACTTTTTAAATATTTCCGAAGTTTCATTTTCATTAGGGTTCGCAACGTCTTCATTCTTTGGAAAGTACTTCAAAAAACAAACTGGAATATCGCCTTCTGTATATAAATCAGAAAACAGGATTCCGAGGACAAGTATATTTTAAATATTAACTTTAAGGAAATAAGATTTAAAGCTTTTTGCCTGAAGTTGTAAAGCGGTTTGCAGTAATTAATAGGCCTTATTATAATTTTAACAGATAATCTAATCTACTTAAATTTCTATATTAGGCACAAATTAACAATTATACATCGCTTCAGACGGCTCTATGCAAAACAAATTCTTTTATCTATTCACTCTAATTCTACTAAATACCTCTATTGCAATAGCTCAGATCCGAACTTCGGATAATTTAAAAGTTGATAGTTTAACTTTTATAAATGCCAGAGCAACTTTAAATAAAATATCTAATGATAATTTCGAAAAGCGAATTTATAAACAAGATAATCAGGAATTACCTTACCGACTTTTACTTCCAAAAAATTATGATAAAAGCAAAAAATATCCGCTTGTTATAACTTTTCATAACTCTTCACGCATTGGAAATGATAATGAAAAACAATTAGAGCCATTATCAAAAATCTGGTTGAGAGATGAGATTTTTGAAAACTATAACTGCTTGGTTATTGCACCGCAGTTTAACGAACGTTCTTCAAATTATTCGGAAAATGAAAATGGTATTTTGGTATCTAAACCCAGCAATAAAATTAATTTAGTTCTGGATTTATTGAATGCTTTAGAGCAAGAATATTCCAATATAGACAAATCTAGAATATATTTAATTGGATATTCGATGGGTGCTTCAACAGCACAGAACCTGTCAAGCATAGCGCCTAAAAAATTTGCAGCTATGGTTTCAATTGCAGCTGTTCCCGATTTTTCTAATTTAAAAGCTATGAAAAACAAAAATATCTTTCTTATCCACGGTGAAAAGGATGTTGAAAATCCGTATAAAGGAAGTGTTGAGCTATTTGAAAAATTAAGGAATAGTAAAAAAATAACATTCAAAACTTATACAGAATTAAACCACGATAACATTAACATTCCATTGCTTTTAAATGATGAAATTCCTAAATGGTTGTTTAGGCAGAAAAAATAAATCTAGAAACCGATCAAAATCGAGAAGATGAAAATATTTGCAGAAACCGAAAGATTCATTTTAAGAGAGTTACTATTAACAGATGTTGATGGATTTTTCGAGCTTGATACTAACCCAGAAGTGCATAAATATTTAGGAAATAAACCAGTTAAAAACAAAGACCAGATTATTGATAATATTAATTTTATAAGGACTCAGTACTTAAGTAATGGCATTGGCCGTTGGGCAATAATTGACAAGAAATCAAATGAATTTATCGGCTGGACAGGCTTAAAATTTATTACAGATGAAACAAATAATCATAAAAACTATTATGATCTGGGTTATCGCTTAATTAAAAAATATTGGGGACAAGGAATTGCAACAGAAACAGCACTAGCTTCTTTAACATATGCTTTCGAAGAGCTTAATTTGAATGAAGTTTACGCTATTGCAGATTGTGAAAATAATGGATCGAACAAAATTTTAAAAAATTTAGGTCTAAAATTTATTGAAATTTTTGAACTTGAAGGAATAGCACACAATTGGTACAAAATAGAAAAGGCTGAGTTTGAAAAACAATCAAAACTTTCATAATAATCAAAAGCACTAATTGAACATTGTATTTTGTACTGCATTGGCAATTTTCGAATATGTATTTATAAGCCTTAACAAGATGGAAGTAACAAATGACTTTCATAAAAAAAGGGGCTGTATCATAAATAAAATGATCAGCCCTTTTATTTTGCTTAAATTTTTTATATTTTTTTATGTTATTTTTTGGTTTAAAGTGTTGATTTTCATA
>NZ_JBHSBY010000130.1:0-53425 GCF_042650905.1 Pedobacter jamesrossensis
AAAAACCTTTCGCTGATGCCTCATCATCTGTAAGTTGTCGTATCGAATGAACGCTACGACTAAAAAGATCATTTAAAATCTTATTCCCTCTAAAAAGTAATCGATGATCTCTTAAATCTGTAAATTCGCGCTGCATATAGACCGCAAATTAAACAAAAAGATGTGTCCACACGATAGGTTTTCACGGGAATGACGACCGCTCAAAATATTATTCTGCTAACAGTACTTCAAAATCAATTTTGATAGGAGCCTCTTTTTTTAAATTTTATGTTGATCTCAATTAGATTTTCTCCTCCACAACAATCTAAAGTGGAAAAATGGCATGGCGCTTTAGTTTTCAGATAAATCCTAATGGATAGCGACTAATAAAGCTGAATTTTTTTAACTAATATTAATAACATTAAAATTGCCAGACATTTTCATGCCAGAAAATCGATATTTTTCTGAAAATTTTAATTTTTTCTCAAGTAATACTTTCATTTTATCTATATATGAGGTTTCTATCGCCTTAAAAAGTTAGTTAATGCTTCGTTTGTTTATGTTCTTGGCCAATAATTTGCTTTGGGGAATTTCATTCTTTTTTTGAGTGTTAATTATCCCCGTTTTGGGGTGATTAAGGGAATTATTTCTACAAAATGTTAAATTTTGTTAAAATAAATTTGGTGATTTAGCTAAGTAACTATACATTAGCGCCTAAATCATTAACTAACCTATTTTCACATTATGAAAAAACTTCTACAAAGTTTGTTCATACTTATGTTCGTTGCTGCAACAGCAATGGCACAAGATCGAACAATCACAGGTACAGTTACTTCGTCGGACGATAAATTGCCGATTCCTGGAGTAAGTGTAAAAATTAAGGGAGCAACAACAGGTACTTCTACCGATGCTGCTGGTAAATTCACCCTTAGAACAAATGCTGGAGCTACTATCGAATTCACTTCAATTGGCTTCGCAAAGCAATCAAGAACCGTTGGCGCATCTAATTCAATCAGCGTTGTTTTAGTTCCAGATGCACAATCTTTAAGTGAGGTGACAATTACTTCCGCCTTAGGGGTAACAAGAACGGAGCGTTCAATTGGTACTGCTCAGCAAAGCCTAAAAGGTTCAGATTTAAGCCAAACTAAACAGGTAGATTTAAATACAGCCTTGGCTGGTAAAATTGCAGGTGTTCAGGTGTTAGGTGGATCGGGTGCAAGATTCGGAACAGCATCTGTTAGAATTCGTGGCGTTAATAGTGTTTCAGGCGGAAGAGATCCACTTTATGTTGTAGATGGAGTTGTAGTTCCATCAACCAGTATTAATATGGATGACGTAGAAGACTTAACTGTGCTTAAAGGCCCTGCTGCTACCTCTTTATATGGTCAACGTGGAGATGCTGGAGTTGTAGTAATAAAATCTAAATCAGCGAATGGTAAAGGTCTTGGAATAGAACTTAACCATACAACGAGTTTTGAGAATGTAGCAACACTTCCTAAATATCAAAATGAGTATGGTGGTGGTGCTAGTCAAACATGGTCTACATTTACATTTAATCCAGCAACAGATGCGCCAGCGTTATCTGCAATGAATGGCGCTAGATATTACAACTATTCTGTTGATGAAAGTTGGGGGCCTAAGTTTGATGGACAACCTTACGCACCTTGGTATGCATGGAATAAATTTGATTCTCAGTATGCACAACAACAACCGTATGTTGCACAGCCAGACAATATCAGAGATTTTTATGAAACTGGGATTCAGAATAACACTAATATTGCTTTCTCTCAAGTTAGCGAAAAACTAAGTACCAGAGTTTCTTACACAAATTTGAATCAAACAGGCGTTTCGCCTAACACAAAGGCAGATCAGAACAGGCTTAGTTTCAATGCAAAGTTTAATCCAATTAAAAAATTGACTTTCTTGGCTAATGTAAATTTTAATTCAATTAATTATTTTAATAGACCAACTGAAGGATACGGTACACAAACTTCAGGTTCATTTAATCAATGGTTTCATAGAGATACTGAGATTGAGAAGTTAAAAAATTATAAAAATCCTGACGGAACATTTACTACTTGGAATATTACTAGTCCAAGAAATACCGCTCCTAAATATTGGGATAATCCTTACACGGAGGCGTATGAAAATACTTCATTCAATAATAGCTCAAGAACTTTTGGTTATTTGCAAGCATCTTACAATGTAATACCATCCTTGACTTTGGACTTCACAACAAAGGGAAATTATTCAAATGGAAGAACTGAAAGTAGAGTCGGTTCAGGAACACTAAATCTGGAGTCGTATACTGTTGGTCAAACGAGAGATAGAGAAAATAACTATGTCGTAGATGCTATGTTTAAGAAAACATTTGGAGATTTCTCTCTGAATGCTGCTGCTTATGGAGAGCTTCGTATTAATCGTTCTGAAAACTTAAACTCGGCAACTGCCGGAGGATTTACAGTTCCAAGTTACTATAGTATTGCTGCGTCTAAAGATAGACCGAATGCTACTAGTTTTATTTCAAACAAGAAAGTTAGAAGTTTATATGCATTCGCTTCGACTGGATTTAAAAATTATTTGTTTTTGGATTTGAACATCCGTAATGACTGGTCTTCATCACTTCCATCTGCTAATAATTCTTATTTATATGGTGGTGCATCACTATCATTTGTTTTTACTGATATTTTGCCAAAAAATAATATTCTTTCGTTTGGTAAGCTAACTGGTTCATTCGGTAGAACTGGTTCTGATTTAGACCCTTATCAAGTAAGTCAGGTTTATAGCTCTAATGGATTTTATGGTACTAATCCAGCGTTAACTGTTCCAAATCAAATTCCTAACGAGAACCTTAAGCCTGCACTTTCTGATGCTTATGAGGCAGGATTAGAGGTACGCTTTATTAAAGATAAGCTACGTTTTAGCGTAAATTATTATGATCGTTCATCTAAGGATCAAATAATCTCATTAAGCTTACCATCTTCTACAGGGTTTTCTTCAGCGCTTGTTAATGCTGGAGAAATTACAAGTAAAGGATGGGAGTTTACATTAGGAGGAACACCAATTAGAACTAAAGATTTAACTTGGGATATCAATGCGAATTTCTCAACAAGCAAGAATAAAATTGTTGCACTTTATCCTGGCTTGGATAACTTTCCATTCGATTCATTTGGTTATACTGGTACCCCAAGAATTAACGTAGAACGTCGCGTTGGTCAGGCTTGGGGTAATCTTGTTACACAAGTTATTCAAAAAAATGAAAATGGCGATAATTTAATCGGAGATGATGGTTATCCATTGTTAGAAGATAATCACGACCTAGGATCATTTATTCCTGATTTAACAGGAGGATTCACCACATCTGTTTCTTACAAAAGATTCACAGCAGGGCTTTCGATGGATTTTCAAATTGGAGGAAAGTTATTCTCTGTAAGTAGAGGTAATACTTTCGGATCAGGTTTAGCAGAAGAGACAGCAGGTCTAAATGAAAAAGGAAATCCAAAAAGGGATGATCCATCAACTGGTGGAGGTATTTTAATTCCTGGCGTAAGACAGTCTGATGGTCAACCAAATTCGACCTATATAGGTGCGCAAGACTATTATGAAGGTTTTATTCCTTATACTTGGGGTGAACAAGTTTATGATGCAACTTTCGTTAAATTGAGAGAAGTTTCCCTAGGCTACACGCTTCCAACTAAACTTGCTTCGAAAATTAAAGCCCAATCTGTTTCTTTCTCTGTATTTGCTCGTAATCCATGGTTAATTTATACTGCAATTCCTGGCATTGACCCATCAGAATCTGCTGGTAGCTGGATAGAAGGTGGCCAATTACCTGGAACAAGAACTATTGGATTGAACTTAAAACTTACATTCTAATCTTATTACCACAATGAAAAAGATTCTTAAAAACGCATTAATTATCGCTACGGCCATAACTATTGTAAGCGGGTGCAAGCCTGAAGATTTTGGTGATATAAATCTTAGTCCAAACTCACCGTCTACACCACAAACATATCTACTTTTAACAAGTGCAGAAAGATATCTTGGTAGAACTACTGCTGTTACCTCTACTGCAACGGCGCCAGGTGTAATTAATGAATATGCTGCTAAGCTTTATACTCAGCAATTAAGTGAGAACTTATATACCTCTGAATCCCGTTATAATACAAAGGTGTATTCTTATAATGGTATTTATAATAGTCCACTTCAAGATTTGACTACAATTATCAATTTAAATACTGATGCTGTATCAAAAGGTGCACCAAATGTGATCGGTGGTGGATCAAATGCAAATCAAATCGCTGCTGCTAGAATTTTGAAAGCATTTTATTTTCAGAACATGACCGATAGATGGGGTGATATACCATATTCACAGGCACTTAAGGGGAAAGAATTTTTGACCCCTGTATTTGATAAACAACAGGCCGTTTACACTTCTTTGTTTAAAGAATTAAAAGAGGCGGCAGCTCAATTTGATTCAGGTGCTACCTTAAAAGGGGATATTTTATTTTCGGGTTCTGTAGTAAAATGGAAAAAGTTTGCAGCTACTATAAGATTAAATATGGCATTAAGATTGTCCAAAAAAGATCCAGCAACCGGAAGAACAGAATTTAATGCTGCCATAGCAGATGGCGTTATTACTTCAAATGCGGATAACGTAGTATACACCCACCTTGCTGAAGCAGCTAACGAAAATAGTATTTATTATAACTATGAAGTTAACAAGAGATATGATTATTCTATCAGCAAGACTTTAGTAGATGCAATGAATGCAATCAACGATCCTAGGATAGCTGTATATGCAGACAAAACATCTGCCGGTACTTATGCTGGAATGCCATATGGATTAACTCAGGCATTAGCTGGTGCATCTTATAACCCAGGAACGGTTACTAGTCCAGGTAATGTTTCTTTAATAGGCAGAGCCTTTAGATCTCAGAATTCTCCAGTTAGAATTTTCACATATCCTGAAGTTTTACTAACTATTGCTGAAGGTTATAAATTAGGATGGATTACTGGAGCGCCTGATGATACGCAAGCAGCGGTTTCTTATAATAATGCAATCAATGCATCTTTCACCCTAAACGGAGTAACTGCACCTGCAAATTATTTTACTCAAGCAGATGTAGCTTATGATTCCGCAAACGGAATTAAAAAAATTATAACTCAGAAATGGATAGCTAACTATATGGGTTATGCAGTTGAAGCTTGGTCTGATTGGAGAAGGACAGGATTTCCTGTGTTAAGCCCTTCACCTTATCCTCAAAATATTGGTGGTAAGATTCCGGTGAGACAAGGATACACTACAGATGAGGCAAGTTTAAATAATGCCAATTATCAAGCAGTTATTGCTAGCCAGGGGCCTGATGAGTTGAATACACCAGTTTGGTGGAATAAACCATAGTTATTTAATAATGCAAAAAATGGTTGTGCTTTATTATAAGCACAACCATTTTTCATTACTGACGTAATCATTGTGAATTTTAGAATAACTAAATTCCCTGTTGATAATCCACTATCATTAGCTGCAAAAGTTGCTAAACAGCCAGCTAGATTGTTATACCCTGACTCAGAATTAGGTGCTAATGGTGATGAAGTGACTAAACAAGGAACTATAGATCCTTTTGATAGTAAAATATTTTGGGATAAAAAGTAATTATTATTCTAACTCAAAAAGGCCTGGTAATTTAAAATTATCAGGCCTTTTTTATTTGTAATCAATTAAGATAGGTTTTAAAAGTTTGTGAAGAAATTGTGAAGATTTTATGTTTTTTGTCATATTTAAATCATAAAGTGTTGGTTTTTAGTTAATTTTTGTTAAAAAAAAGTTTTCGCATCTATATTTAATACTTTATAACAAACTAATTTCATCCCCTAACTTAAATTTTCATGAAAAAACTTTTACAAAGTTTGTTTGTGTTGATGTTCGTTGCAATAACTGCAATGGCTCAAGATCGAACAATTACAGGTACGGTTACATCACAGTCAGACGGGCTCCCACTCCCTGGCGTAAGCGTAAGAGTTAAAGGTGCCCCAGGCGGTATCGTAACTTCTGGTAACGGTAAATATACTGTTACGGTAAGTTCTAAAGCTACCGGAATCGAATTTTCTTTTTTGGGTTACACCACTCAAACAATAGCTTTAGGCAGTTCAAATGTTATTAATGTAGCTTTAGTTAGTAATTCTAGAGATCTTGATGAGCTAGTTGTAGTTGGTTTTGGTACGCAGAAAAAGGGCAGCTTAACAGGTGCTCAAGGTTCAGTAAGCGCTAAAGAAATCGAAAACACGCCAATCCTTAATGCGCAGCAAGGTTTACAAGGTCGTGTTGCAGGTGTTCAGGTTACCCAAGCTTCTGGTACACCAGGCGGAGGTATTTCAATAAATATTAGAGGTACAAGTTCAATTTCGGGCAGTAATCAGCCACTTTATGTAATTGATGGAATTCCAATATCTACAGGTTCTTATACTCAGGTTGCTGCTGGTGGACAATTAACCAACTCTTTAGGTGATATTAATCCAAGTGATATTGAATCAATGGAAATCCTTAAGGATGCGGCTGCTACAGCTATTTATGGCTCGCGTGCGGCCAATGGCGTTGTTTTAATAAACACCAAAAGAGGACTTAACCAGGTAACAAAAATTGGAGTTAATGTTTATTCGGGTTTTCAAGAGGTTGCCAAAACGCTCCCTACTTTAACAGGCCCTGAATATATCCAGTTAATGAACGATGCGGTTAATGCCAGATTAGGTGGGACAGCAAATTATAGTAGTACTGCAATTGGAGGAGGTGTTAGAAGCGCTAACCCTAGCGATTATCCTACTACGAATTGGCAGGATCTAATTTTCGAAAATGCAGCAATTACTAATTATGAACTTACTGCTCGTGGTGGAAGTGAGAAAACAAAATTCGCCGTTTCGACTTCGTTTTTTGATCAAAAAGGTGTTGTTATTGCAAGTGGTTACAAGAGATTTAGCGGAAGGCTGAACTTGGATAATCAAGCTACTGATAAGCTGAAGCTATCGTTATCTACAAGTTTCAGTAGTTCTGTTAACAACCGATTAAATAATGATAATAATATCTATGGCACAGTAAGTGGCGCATTCCTATTAGGCTCACACGTACCTGCTTATAATGCAAACGGAACTTATGGTAGAGATCCGATTTCATCAGTTGATAACCCTTTGGCTGGTGCATTAGAAAATACCTTTAAATTTTACAGTAACCGATTGTTAGCATCAGGAAGTGCAGAATATAAATTTACACCAGAATTAACTTTTAAATCTACAGCATCTGTTGATTATTTCACGGCGAAAGATAGGACATTTTTATCTACCCTTACTAACGCTGGTGCTGGTTCTGGTGGTTCAGCTACAGAAGGTCAGAATCAGGATGTTAACTATATCTTTGATAATACCTTAAACTATGCTAAAGTATTTGGTGGCGAACACAGTATTAACTTATTAGCTGGATTTTCTTATCAGGAGTCTAATAGCGAAAGTATTTTAGCTGCGGCAACAGGATTTCCAGGTAATGATATCAGGAGATTATCGGCAGGTTCTGTAAGAACGACTGCGAGTTCTGCGGGTAGTTCTAATGCACTAGAGTCTTATTTCGCAAGAGCAAATTATTCTTATAAAGGAAAGTATATTTTCCAAGCTTCAGGTCGTTTAGATGGTTCATCGAGATTTGGTTCGGAGAAACGATATGGTTTCTTCCCAGCAGTTTCAGGAGCCTGGAGAATTTCAGAAGAATCTTTCTTGAAAAGTGTTAGCGCAATTAGTGATTTAAAAATTAGAGCAAGTTATGGTATCGTTGGTAACCAGGAAATTGGAAACTTTACTTCATTACCACTTGTGGGCGGAGGCTCAAACTATTTGCAAAATGCGGGTTTAGCACCAACTCAATTGGGAAATGTTAATTTGACTTGGGAAAATACAGCTGCGTTAGACCTTGGTTTAGATTTAGGCTTGTTCAAAAATCGCTTAACTTTAAGCATGGATGTTTATCAGAAAAAAACTACTGATTTATTATTAGGTAAACCATTAGTGGCCTCTTCTGGATTTACAACCATCCAGTCTAACCTTGGTAAAACAGAAAACAAGGGCTTAGAGATTTCATTAACAGGTATAATTATCGATAAAAAAGATTTTTCTTGGACGTCAAACTTTAACATCTCTTTAAATAAAAACAAAATTACAGAGCTATCGGGCAATCCATTTGCAGCAGGATTTGCATCTTGGGTAGAAGCTGGGCAGTCATTAGGCGCATTCAGGGGTTACAGAGTTGTGGGTATTTTCCAAAACGCAGCTGAAATTGCAGCGGCCCCAACCCAAGCAGTAACAGCTAATCCGTTAACCTCCACTGCCCCTGGCGATATTAGATTTGCTGATTTGAATAGCGATGGCGTTATTAACTCACTAGATCAAGAAATTATCGGAAAAGGTCTTCCAACTTATCAGGGAGGTTTTACAAATAACTTTAAATATAAAAACTTTGATTTATCTATTTTCTTGCAATACCAGGGTGGCAATCAAATTTACTCTAATACAAGATCTTTTGGAGAAGGCATGAATGGTGTATTTGGTCAGTTGGCAACAACATTAAACAGATGGACACCAACAAATACCAATACGGATATGCCTAGAGCAGTATATGCCGATCCAAATAACAATAGAAGGGTATCTGATAGATTTATCGAAGACGGAGACTTTTTAAGAATCAAAAATGTTAGCTTGACCTATAATTTTGGGCCTAAAGTTTTAAATACACTTAAGGTATCTGGAATTAAGTTATATATAGCTGCTCAGAATCTATATACATTTACTAACTATTCAGGCTTAGATCCTGAAGTAAGTACTTTCTCTGTAACCAACACAGCGCCAGGTACAGATTTCCTTACTTATCCTCAAGCGAGAACTTATACTTTCGGACTAAACTTAACTTTTTAATGGATCTTGAAATGAGAAAATATATAAAATATAAATATTTGGCAGTCTTATTTGCAGCAGGTACAGTACTTTCTTCCTGCAAAAAAGAACTTGAGGCGCAGAAACCTCAAGCTTCTTTAGATGCCTCAATAGCTTTTACTAACGTAGCTAGTGTTAGAGCTGGTTTATTTGGAGTTTACAATAGCTTGCAAAGTGGGAATTATTATGGATTACAGTATAATGCCTTTGCTGAACTAGGTGGCGGTAATTTACTGCATGTAGGTACATTTCCGACGTATGCTCAGATAGCAAACAATCAAATTTTAACCGATAATGTTAACATAAGTGATATGTACAACACTATCTACACTGGCATTAACAATGCAAATACAATTATTGCCGCAATTCCTTCAATTACAGATGCAGCACTTGATAAAGATGCAACTCTTGCTGAATTAAGAACTTTAAGAGCCTTAATGTATTTCGATTTGTTGAGGTATTTTGGCGGTGCTCCGAATGGATACGGGCAAGCAGCTGGTGTTGGCGTGTCTATCAAAACTTCTCCAACACTTACAGAATCTGACGCTACTCCTATTGCAAGAAGTACAGAAGCACAAGTTTATACGCAAATATTAGCTGATTTGGATTTTGCAATTGCCGCACCAACATATACAAATAAAATTGTTAACCGTGCAGGAAAAGATGTAGCAAACGCAATTAAATCAAGACTTCAGTTATACAGAAGTCAATGGGTAGAGGCAGAGGCTTTAGCTACAACAGTTATTGGAAGCGCTAGATATTCTTTGGTAAGCACATCAAATTATGCGAACATTTGGCTGGCTAAAAATTCAACTGAATCTATTTTTGAACTTGATTATAATTCAGCAGACCAAAATAGTATTGCATTTTATTATTATACAACAGCAACTGGTGGTCGTAATGAGATAAGCTCTTCTAATACGCTTAACTCAGCACATGAGGCCAATGATGTCAGAAAAGATATAAACTTCACTATAGGAGCTCCTAATGCAACACCAGCAATTCCTGCAGGTAAAACGAGAAAGTTTAGCCGAATTTCTACAGGTGATGATAATGTTATTTTGTTCAGATTGGCTGAAATGTATCTAATCCGTGCCGAGGCGAGAGTTCGTCAGAACACGCCTGCTAAAATTGCAGAAGGATTGTCTGATTTAAACGTGATTAGAACCAGAGCAGGATTACTTCCCTTGGTTTCAGTTTCTCAAACGGATGTTTTAACCGCTATCTTGGCAGAAAGAAGAGTAGAGTTGGCTCATGAAGGCCATAGATGGTTTGATTTGAGAAGATTTAATTTAACTTCAACATTAGGGATTGCTCAGACTTACAGAGCCTTGTACCCAATTCCTCAAAGAGAAGTTTTAACCTCTGGAAATATAATTGCTCAAAATACAGGTTATTAAGGCTATAATAAAAAACTATTAGTAAAGGCCATATCATTTTAATTAATGGTATGGCCTTTTTTTAATAGAATTAGATTTCAATAAAAACAACATTTATTCGTAGATAGACAGTTTTTGTTGATTAAAATATACAAACATCAATTTTTTTACACAATTAATTTGATTATCCAAATAATTTCTATATTTTTCAATCCCCTTAACCGGGCAAACTATTAATTAACTAAACTTAAATTTCATGAAAAAACTTTTACAAAGTTTGTTCGTGTTGATGTTCGTTGCAATTACTGCGATGGCTCAAGAGCGAACAATTACAGGAATTGTTACATCAAAGGAGGACGGACAGCCGCTTCCGGGTGTTACTGTAAAAATCAAAGGCTCTACAGGGGGTACAATTACTGGTGCAGACGGAAAGTATTCAATTCGAATTACCTCATCTGGATCATCATTAGAATTCAGTTCAATTGGTTATACGCCTCAAAGCAGACTAGTTGGAAACTCTAATTCACTTAACATATCTTTATCATCAGATGAACAAAGCTTGACAGACGTCATTGTTGTAGGTTATGGTACAGTAAGCAAAAAAGATAACACATCTTCTGTTTCGAAAGTTACCGGAGATCAGGTTACGAATGTTTCAATTCCATCTTTTGATAGAGCATTAGCTGGTAGAGCAACCGGTGTTCAGGTTATCACCCCTTCAGGTTTACTTGGTCAGGCACCACAAATCAGGATCCGAGGTGTAAACTCAATTAGTTCTGGTACATCTCCTCTAGTAGTTATTGATGGTGTTCCATCTTTAAGTGGTAACGTTGGTGGTTTTACAAGTGCGAATGCTTTAGCCGATGTTAACCCTAATGATATCGAATCGATTGATATCTTAAAAGATGGTGCTGCTACAGCAGTTTATGGTTCTAGAGCTGCCAATGGAGTGATTTTAATAACAACCAAAAGAGGTAAAAATGGTACTAGCTTCACTTATGATGGATATGTTGCTATAGCTAATGTTTCCTCCAAATTTGATCTTTTAAATGCTGATCAGTTTATTGAAATTGCAAATGAGAGATTTGTAAATGCTGGTCAAACCCCTCAGGCAAGACCAACATCAGATGGAATGGGTGGTTTTATCAACACGGACTGGCAAGATTACGTATTCCGTCAATCTCTTCAGCAAAATCATGCAGTTGCAGCTTCAGGAGGTACTGATAAGACTAAATATTATTTCTCATTGGGATATTCTGATCAAAAAGGTGCTATTGTATCCAATTCATTAACCAGATATACTTTAAGAGCCAACGTTGACCAAAAGATTAATAAGTTTTTAACTTTTGGTGTGACTTCGGGTTTAACTTATCAAAATAACTTAGGTCCGTTATCAGGCTCTAATAACCTTTCTGGTAATACATTTGCTGCTATGCGTATGTTGCCAAACGTGCCTGTTTATAATTCTGCAGATGCAACCGGATACAACATCACTCCGGACAGAAGAGCACTTGGAGCTGGGGGGAATTTAAGCCCGATTTCGGATAACATCCCTAATATTATGTTCGTTTTGGAGAATAATGTTAGAAAAGCTCAAGCTTATAGATTATTAGGTTCGACGTATCTTGAAGCAAATATTTTACCTGGCTTGAAATTTAAAACTCAATTAGGTGTTGATGGGTCTTATGTTGATGATTTTATTTTTACAGATCCAAGAGCAGGTGATGGTTTAAGTGCAAACGGATCAATCTCGCAGGCATACTCGCCAACTTTCACTTGGAACTGGCAAAACATCTTAACTTATACCAAATCTTTCAATAGTGCACACAATTTAGATGTTACTTTGGTACAGGAGCTTCAAAAAAGAAGAACTTCATTCTATCAGGCTAGCATATCAAACCTTTCAGATATCTTTTTTAATCAGAATATTACTACTGGTACATTCGTTACCCCAACAGTGGGCGGAGGTTTAACATTCAACGGTATCGAATCTTACCTTGCAAGGGTTAGCTATAATTATAAAAGCAGATATTACATTGGTGGTTCGATTCGTAGAGATGCGCTTTCTGCATTGCCAATTGCAAACCGTGTAGGTTATTTCCCAGGTGCATCATTTGCCTGGAGATTATCAGAGGAGAGTTTCTTCAAAAATTCTGGAATCAGCAATGTATTAAGCGATGTTAAGTTAAGAGGTTCAATTGCTGAAGTTGGTAACACGGATATCGGTTCATTCCCATATCTAGGTACTTATGGTGCGGCTGCTTATGGAAATCAGAGTGGTATAGCATTTAACAATACGGGTAACCCGGATTTGAAATGGGAATCACAAAAAACTTACGATTTAGGATTGGATTTTGGATTATTTAAAAACAGAATCAATGTAGTTGCTGCATACTGGAGAAAAGATAACAATGATATCATCCTTTCTGCACCAACGCCGCCTTCAATCGGAATACCAGGAAACAGCATCAGCAGAAATATCGGAAGTATCAGAAATGATGGTTTTGAGTTTGCAGTATCTTCTGATATATTCTCAGAAAGTAAAGTTAGGTGGAATGCCAGTTTAAACTTCTCAACGCAAAAAAACTTAGTTAAAGGACTAGTTGATGGGCAAGATATCCCATCTGGGGACTATAATGTCATCAGAGTTGGAGAATCACTTAGAGCAATTTATGGTTATGATTATGCAGGTGTTAACGTTGCAAATGGTAACCCATTGTGGAAAAAGGCAAACGGAACAATAATCCAAGGTAACATCAATACATCATCCTATTTTGGTTATGATCCAAATAACCCTGGAACACTTGGCGCAGCAACTAATTTAGTAGGAGCAGACCGTAGAATTTTAGGAAGCTCACTTCCTACATGGTTTGGTGGATTTAACAACACCATCACTTATAGTAACTTTGATTTAAATGTTTTCTTACGTTTTCAAGGTGGTAATTATATCATGAACCGCTCTCGTCAGGATTTATTAAATATGAACTTTGTAAATAATGGAACTGAGGTTCTAGGTAGATGGCAAAGTGCAGCAAACCCTGGTGATGGAAACATGCCTAGATTATTTGCTTCAAGAAGTGCATTTGTCAATTTAGAAAATGCTGCATCAACCAGATTTGTTGAAAAAGGTGATTTCCTTCGTTTAGACAATTTGGCTCTAGGATATAATTTTTCGGGTGAAGTTACCAGAAAGTTAGGAATCAGTAAGCTTCGTGTATATGCTTCAGCACAAAACGTATTCGTAATCACAGGCTATTCAGGTCTTGATCCAGAGGTTAACACATCAGGTGCAGGTGTAGATTATAACGGAAATCCTCAATTGAGAACCTTTACATTTGGTCTTAACTTAGGTTTTTAGTGTTAATTATTAAGATAGAAAAAAATGAAAAATATATTCAGAAATATAAATCAAAGTGCAGCAGTAGCGGTATTGGGCGTGACCTTAGCCTTGTCATCATGTAAAAAGATAACAGACCTGCAACCAAACAACAGTTTTTCTGAGGAGTCTGCATTTAGTTCTCCTGCCAGGGTTGCCCTAGCGGTTACTGGTGTTTACAGTGCTGCTCAAATGGGTGCTTATATTGGTACTGTAGATAGAGGTTATCCATTTGGAGCCGCTAATACAGAACAGCAGGA
Organism: Pedobacter jamesrossensis; assembly: GCF_042650905.1. Taxonomy (NCBI): domain Bacteria; kingdom Pseudomonadati; phylum Bacteroidota; class Sphingobacteriia; order Sphingobacteriales; family Sphingobacteriaceae; genus Pedobacter; species Pedobacter jamesrossensis. The sequence goes on from NZ_JBHSBY010000130.1 coordinate 13,962, forward strand.
CGTTCGCGGAGAAGATGTAATCGCAGTACCCTCATTTTACTTAATTTCTTACGAGGCAACCCATGGTATTACCACTGCAAATAACCAAGCTATGTGGGAAACCAGTTATGCCTTGATTAACAGAGCAAATGTGGTAATAGAAGGTGTAAAGAAAGCAGCTGCAGATGGGACTATTACTGCTGCACTTGCACTTCAGTATGAAGGTGAAGCAAGATTTTTAAGAGCCTTGGCGCATCATGAGTTATTAGTTCATTTTGCAAGACCATACAGCCACAGTGCAGGAGCTACTCATTTGGGCGTGCCTTATAGAACTGTAGCAGCTAACTCGCCAGCTGGTGTTGATATTAATAAAAGCCAAGGTAGAAACACGGTTAAAGAATGCTATGATAAACTTTTAGAAGACCTAAACTTTGCGGAAACCAACTTGCCTGACACCTATGCAGCAGGGTTAAAAGTTTCCAGAGCCACTAAAGGTGCCGCGATTGCAATCAAAACCCGTATTTATTTGCACATGGGCAACTGGGCAAGTGTTATCACCGAAGGTAATAAATTAGTTCCTTCGATAGCGCCATATACAAGTCCAGTTGGTGCATATGCATTAACAGCTTCACCAGCGGCTCCATTTGTTACAGCTTCAAATTTCACTAATAGTGAGTCTATTTTTTCAATTGAGAACTCTACAACACGTAATTCTGGTACAAATGGTTCAATTTCTACCATGTACACAAAAGCTGCAGGTAGAGCATTAATTGCAATTTCTCCACTTATTTATAATGCGCCATTCTGGTTGCCTACAGATTTACGTAGAACAGCAATGACTACTAATGACGGTCGTGGTTATTTTACAACCAAGTATCCTGAGTTTTCAACATTTACAGACGCAAACCCAATCATAAGATATGCTGAAGTATTGTTGAATGTTGCAGAAGCAGAAGCCAGAACAACAGCAGGAAGTACGAGAGGTTTGGCATTGTTAAACGCTGTTAGAAACAGAGCGGTTACCACACCAGCTAATCAATTCACAGCAGCTAGTTTTGCTAATGGGAATGCTTTAATTCAAGCTATTTTAAATGAAAGACGTATTGAGTTTTTAGCAGAAGGACATAGGTGGGGTGATATACATCGTTTGGCTAATGATCCGAGTTTTTCGACTGGTGGCATTCCGGCTAAAATAGCTTGGACAGGAACAACATTTGCTTCCTGGAATCCATCGGTGCCATATGCAGGTGTTAGATCGGTAACTGCAATTCCATATACAGATTTTAGATTCATTTGGCCATTGCCACAATCAGAAACTAATACTAACCCAGTATTGGCTGCACAGCAAAATCCAAATTATTAATATATAGTCTTAATATTTTTAGAAAAAGGCCTCGAATAGAGGCCTTTTTTTTATATTTTTATTTATAAAATGATGACCTATGAAAACACGTAAACTATTTCTCATTTCCGCTTTATGTCTTTTTATTCATGAAGTTGATGCACAGTATGTATTTATACCGGATCAGAACGGCAGGCCTCTAACCGATGCCAGGTATGAAAACCTCACTGGTTCACCTTATTTTGTAGATGAGTGGACAAATGCTGAAGTTAAACTGGCAGACAATAATGTTATTAAACCAACCGAGGTAAGGTATGACATGGTCGAGGATAAACTTCTTTTTAAGCAAGACAATAAGGTTTACGAATTTTCGCCAAAAGTGGCTGCCTTTACTTTAATGACCAAAATTGGGAACAGAACCTTTCTACTAAAAGATGATGGCAATAGTGAAAGTGGCTACTATGAATTACTCAGCAATGGTAAAGTTAAATTGTTAAAGAAAAATAAAAAAGTGATACTGGAAACTAAAGGCTATAATTCGGCCAATTTGGAGAAAACAGTTGACGAGAATAAAAAATATTATGTGCTTTACAACGGCGTAGAAAAGGAAGTTAAACTCAACAAGAATTCATTTTTAAATGCTTTACCAGAATTTAAGGACCAGATTAATAAATACAATTCAAAATTGTCGAAAGAAGAAGATTTTATCAAATTAACATCTGCTTTCAATTAAACAATAAAAGCCAGCATTTTGCTGGCTTTTATTGTTTATAAGCCTTTGCTTATTTCTTATCTACACTATATTTACCAGGGCCAATAAAAATTAGTGCAAAAAATACAATTCCCAGTTCAATGGCATGGCTTGCCCCACTTAAACCATCACCCTTAGCAAAGTGAACCATTGCCGCGATGATCATGGTAAAAACTAATAATATACAAGCTGGGCGATAGAACAATCCAACAATTAGTAAAAAACCTCCAAATGTTTCGGTTATGGCGGCCATAAATCCCCAGAAAACCGGGAAAAAATCAATGCCGATTACCTTCATGCTTCCGCCTAAACCTTCCCAGCCTTTAATGCCTCCAGCTAGTTTTGGAAACCCATGAATAATGAACATTACACCAATTCCAATGCGTAATAATAGTAAACCTGTATTGCGGTATTTCCCCAAATTATCTAAAATGGCCATCTTATATATATTTAAATTTTACGTTTTTTGTTTCTATCTCTAATTTAACATTTGCACCTACAACCATTGTCAGGTTATTATCGATATGTCCTGAAGGAAAATTAAAACAAACCGGATAATCATAATCTTTAACAATATCCCATATAACCTCGTTGGCTGTTTGTCCGAAAGGAATTTTCTCTACTCCAATTTCATTAAAAGCACCAATAATCAATCCCTTTAATTTTGAAAGTTTGCATGCTCTTTTAAGCATTCTCATCATCCGGTCTATCGAAAATTCATGCTCACCCACATCTTCAAGAAACAGGATTTTATCATCGAAATCCATTTCCGAAACCGAACCCTGAACCATACAAAGCAAGGTTAAGTTACCTCCGATTAGAATGCCCTGGCAATTGCCAGTCCGATTACTAAATTCACTTAGATATTGGTAAGATTGATTTTCTCCAAACAACGCTTTTCTTAAAGAAAGTAAAGATTCAGGTGTGGCTTCCTCAAAAGTATATGGCATTTGTGCGTGCATCGACTGAATATTCAGGTTAGCAAAAATATGCGATAGAAGGACGGTAATATCACTAAAACCAACAAACCATTTAGGGGCTTTTTTAAAACCAGTGAAATCCAGTTCATCAATAATTCGAACCGTACCATATCCACCGCGACCAGATATAATGGCTTTTACCAGTGGATCATCTAGGTAAGTTTGGATATCTGAAGCCCGTAAAATGTCCGAACCAGCAAACTGATTGTACTCTGCGTAAACGCTTTTGCCAATAATGACCTCCAATCCCCAGCTTTTTAAAACCGAAATGGCATAATCTATAGGCTTGGGTAATTTCTTCGCCGGACAAACAATGGCAACTTTATCTCCTTTTTTTAAATATGAGGGCTGTATAATCATGGTTAAAACAATATCTTTGTCAAATTAAATGAATTGTTTTGGATAATAGTAAAATAAAAAGATATACAGTCACTGCAGCGCTACCTTATACAAACGGGCCAGTGCATATTGGGCACTTGGCAGGTGTTTATATTCCTGCCGATATTTATGCAAGGTACTTGCGTTCCAATAAGCGTGATGTTAAGTTTGTTTGCGGTTCTGATGAAAACGGGGTTCCAATTACTTTGAAGGCTAAAAGAGAAGGAATTACTCCGCAGGAAGTTGTAGATAAGTATCACAAAATTATTGGCGATTCTTTCAAAGAATTTGGCGTCTCTTTCGATATTTACCACCGTACCTCGTCGCTAACGCACCACCAAACCGCAGCCGATTTTTTTGAAACACTATATGATAAAGGTGTATTTACCGAAGAAATTACCGAGCAATATTATGATGAGAAAGCTAAACAGTTTTTAGCCGATCGATATATTACCGGAACCTGCCCAAATTGTGGTAACGAAAATGCATATGGAGATCAGTGCGAAAATTGCGGTTCAACGCTTAACGCTACCGATTTAATCAATCCGAAATCTACCTTATCGGGCGATAAACCAATTTTAAAAGAAACTAAGAACTGGTTTTTGCCTTTAGATAAATATGAAGGAAAATTAAGAGAATATATAGAAAGCCATAAAGAATGGCGACCAAACGTTTATGGTCAGTGCCAAAGCTGGTTAAATGCAGGTTTGCATCCTCGTGCCATGACTCGCGATTTAGACTGGGGTATTCATGTACCTGTTCGTGGTGCCGAAGGAAAAGTGCTATACGTATGGTTTGATGCGCCAATTGGTTACATCTCGGCTACTAAAGAGCTGTGTAATTATGCAAAACTAGATGTTTGGAATCCGAAAGCAGAAGAATATTACATCAATAATTATGAGAGCGATAAATGTGGCTGGGAGGAATACTGGAAAGATGAAAGCACAAAATTAGTGCACTTTATTGGTAAAGATAACATCGTTTTTCATTGCATTATTTTTCCGGCAATGCTTATGGCTCATGGTGGTTATATCCTGGCCGATAATGTTCCGGCAAACGAGTTTTTAAATTTAGAAGGCCAAAAAATATCAACCTCTAAAAATTGGGCAGTTTGGTTAAATGAATATTTAAGAGAGTTTGAGGGTAAGCAGGATGTTTTGCGCTATGTGTTAACCGCTACAGCCCCAGAAACCAAAGACAATGATTTTACCTGGAAAGATTTTCAGGCAAGAAATAACAATGAACTTGTAGCCGTTTTAGGTAATTTCGTTAATCGTGTTATTGTACTTACCCACAAATATTTTAATGGTGTAGTGCCGACCTTAATGGAAGTTAAGTCAGAAGACCAGGCAGTTATCGATGAACTCGCAACATTCCCTTCTAAAATTTCAGTTTCTATAGAGAATTATCGATTTAGAGAGGCTTTATCAGAAGTAATGAACGTTGCCCGTTTAGGTAATAAATATTTGGCCGAAACAGAACCGTGGAAGCTAATTAAAACTGATGAAGACCGGGTTCGTACTATATTAAATCTCTCGCTTCAAATTTGTGCTAACCTACAAATTCTTATCGAACCATTTATGCCTTTCACAGCTGATAAGTTGATGAAAATGCTTAATAACGGTAAGCAAGAGTGGGCAGAAGCAGGTTCAACTCATTTAATTAAACGCGGACACAGTATTAACGAAGGAGTATTGTTATTCGAAAAAATTGAAGATGCCGAAATCGATTTTCAAATAGAGAAATTAAACCAGAGTAAAGCGTCAAATGCCGCACCTGCGGCGGCTATCCCGGCTAAGGAGAATATTAATTTTGATGATTTCTCGGCAATGGATATTCGTGTGGCTACTATTGTTGCTGCAGAAAAGGTAGAAAAAACAAAAAAACTCTTAAAGCTTACGGTAAATACCGGAATAGATGAACGTACGGTCGTTTCGGGTATTGCCGAATATTACAAGCCAGAAGATATTATTGGAAAACAGGTAAGCATGATTGTAAACCTGGCGCCAAGAGAAATTAAAGGTATTTTATCACAGGGGATGATTTTAATGGCTGAAAATTCGGAAGGAAAATTAACTTTTGTAGCGCCCGCAGACAAGTTCGGAGAAGGTAGCGTGATTAGGTAGTTAGTAAATTATAACACTTAGATAAGTGCATTGCCCCGATAGATTAGCTCTTTTGGGGCTTTTTTTTAATCTATACTCCATTAAGTATCTAAAAGGATAGCACTAACCTTTGGGATAGTGATGAGATTAGCTCATTGGGTATCTCTAAATTTGAGACATAATTTAGAAAACAATGAAAAAAATTCTTCATATCATTTCAAGTCCTCGCGGAGCGGCTTCTATGAGTATAAAATTAGGTAACGCCATTATAGAGAAAATTAAGGAAGCTTATCCGGGTGCTACTGTTACCGAAAGCAATTTGGCAAAAAAACAATTCCCTCATTTAGAGGAATCTCATCTTGCCGCTTTCTTTACGTCCGAAGAAAACCGAAGTCCAGAGAATTTAGAAGCTATACGTCATTCGGATGAAGCCATACAAGAAATCCTTGATGCCGATATTATCATTATAGGCGTGCCATTTTATAATTTTGGAATCACATCTACACTTAAGGCCTGGATTGACCATATCGCCAGAGCTGGCGTTACGTTTAAGTACGATGAAAACGGGCCTCAAGGTTTAATTCGTGGCAAAAAAGTCTATCTGGCAATAGCTTCTGGGGGTATCTATTCGGATGGACCGATGCAAGAGTATGACTTTGCTATGCCATATTTAAAATCGGTACTTGGCTTTATGGGTATGAAAGATATAAGCGTTTTCAGGGCAGAAGGTGCTTCGATACCAGTCGTACAAGAAAAAGCACTAGAAAAAGGAATCGAAAGTATTCTAATCGATTGAGATAATAGCGTGCGAAAATCGAACTGAAAGCAAGGGTTAGGAAAAGATAATTTTATATATTTGCGCATTGACAAAATAATTGTCAGCAGGTCCCGTAGTTCAACGGATAGAATAGAAGTTTCCTAAACTTTAGATATGGGTTCGATTCCCGTCGGGACCACTTTCACGTGTTTTAAAATGATTCAAAATCCTGTAAATCAAACGATTACAGGATTTTGTTTTTAGTCTAAAACTGTCAAAAACATGTCGTTTTCGCTCACTTTGGTGAGTAATTCGGTGAGTTTTGGCAAGAATCGAATTTCTACCACGGATTGAGTTTAAAATACTGATTGTCAGCATGTTCGACTTTCATACATCTTGTTTTAGTCAGGTTGCAAATCTTGAACAGAATGTTAAAGCGGCACTAATAAATACTTTTTTAGATGAAGCAAATGAATCAAGCGTTTTCAATGGAAACATATTAATTGAAGATGGTGGAAAGTGATAGTTAGAAAGGCAATAGGATATGCAGATGCATCAAAAAAAATTCCTCTTACTACTTAATAATGAATTGCTTTTCTTATTATCTGTCACCCACTAATTTTCTACTCTTCCAGTACCCACTTATACTTAACCAAAGAAAAGAAAGGTTAAATGCCAAGCAGAGGATAATCAATACGTTGGCATTTGTATCGAACAGCATCGAAATCAGGTATAAGCATACGGCAAATGGTAAGGTTAGCAGAAGCGCAAATAACGACCTGAAAAACTGAATTTTAGCATGACCAAATGCGCCTGTAGAATTATAGTAAAAACCTAGCACATTAAGTACCAGAAAAAAGACCGACATGAACAATAAGCCTGTATTTTCGAGAATATACTGATTGGCTCCCGTAAGGATATCAAAAACACCTGTTAAAGCATTCTTAAATATCATGAACGGAATTCCAAAAACAACAAGTAGCACTCCAAAATATACGGTCCAAAAAAAAGCCGTTTTTGAAAGTTTTTTAGGTTCATCCACACGGTAACTTTTAATAATTGTTTTAATAAAGCGCGATGGCCGGAAACCGTAAATGACGATCAGGAAAAAATAAAACTCTAACTGGAAAATGGTGAGCTGGAAACCATCGTTTGTTTTTCTGATCAGGTTTTCGTTAGATGCCTGAATGATGAAGGAATAAAATAAAGCACATACAGCATAGAGCCTAAAAAAAAGGAAATAGCAAAATAGTACAATTGAAATTCTTTTTGCAATCATTAAACTGTTTTAAAATTATAACCTTCAACAATTATCAGCTGTAAAATTTAGGATTATTATTTCTCCAAGTATTTTGTGTTTTAACATTACTCTTTTTAAGCCCAACCCATCTCTACTATATACCAGTTTCACTTGCTTAAATTGTCCGCCCTCATCATAACTCATCCAAGTAAAACTACTCACCAAATCCAGGTTTTCTGTTTCAATTAATGTTGGGAGATGGAGTTTCAATAAATTGAACATCATGGTAATGAGTTCAATTTAATAAATGCGATAAATTCTGAATTTTTCGTTATTAAATAATAAAAATATCCTATATAATATTTGGTAGAATATCGATTTCTTAGTTAACTCATACTGTACCGGTTCTGTAAAGTAAGTAAATAATTTATGTTTGTTCCATCCACGGCTATACAAAATAATGATGTCATCAATTGAGCTGATGGCAATTTTTTCCTTTAGAAAGAAAGTCTCAATAACAAGGTCGTTATTTTCTAAATTGATTTTATAAAACATATCAGAAGCGTAAATTTATCTATTAAAGTTAGCGCTTCACCTTTATTTTTCCTATGGAAAATTGCTTGTTCGTATATTATATTTTCTGTTTCATCGCTGGAGATAAATTTTAATCCGATAAGTTCATCTGGAATTCTAATTGCGACTAACTTTCCTCCACCTAAAAATATTATTTGATAATTTTCGATAGGCAAGAAATTATTCATACTTAGCTTTTGAATCGACTTTGTAAGGTCAATGGCTTTTCCCCAATCAAAATTGGGTTATCACCTTCACTTTTCAACTGTTATTTACAACATTGAAAAAAGAATTGTAAAGTTATTCATATCGGTTATATATAAGTTTATCTATTCCTAAACACAGCTACGTAATGAATAATTTCTTCAATGGATTTATCGTACCCGCCAATATAAATTTTTTTCACATCACCATGGTAGGTAAATCTTAAATGTGTAGCAGTAAACAATCCACGCTCACTATCAAATTCTTCTGAACAAGAAAGATTAAGCATTTCTATCCAAAGATATACATGATCTTTTTCAGTAATGCCTATATTGTTTATGATTATTATAGGTTTCTTTTTAAAAGTGTACTTGTACCTCCAAACATAGCCTGCTGCACTAAGGCAAAGAGTCAGAAGGAACATGATTAATAAAACCGTATCTACAAAGAACAAGAGAACAGACATTAATAAAACAAAAACTGCCATGCAACCTAGATCACTGTGTGATTCAAATACTTTTAAAGCATCGCTTCTTGTAATTAAACTAAATTTAGTTGAAGTCTTTATTTCTAATTCGTCTTCCAAATAACCATTACCTGTCTTTTCCAATATTATTTCTAATTTAGAATATTCTATAAAGACTCAAATTCTGTTTTCCCTTTCACTAATATCAAATTGGGACTTAATGATGTCTCCTTACTCTTTTGCCCTTTGTAATCCCCTTCGGTATTTATGGTACCGTACTCTATTCTTATCGCCCCATCTCTGGAAGTGCGATCTCTAAGAAAAACTTTTTTACCTTCCTTTTCAAAAACCAATTCATAGTTTTTCATGGGTAAAACCTCTTTATTTTCTAAGGGAGTTGCATCTTTTATTAACCAATTTACAGATTCATTTACCTCGTCCTTTGTCATATAAAATGCTTCGTATTCCATCTTCTGATTTTTCAATATGAATTTGAGATATTCATTACTGTCATTGCTTGAGATCAAGCCACGAATTTTTTCATATTCGGCAATCACTTTCTTTTCTATTTCAGGGACTTTCCGTAAATCAACCAGGTTATTGTAAAAGGCAGAAAAATCCCAAGGCACATTTGCTTCAAATGGAATATTGATTTCAAAGTATGACAACTTTTTTTCTTTAAGGTCCTTCGGCAATTCTATAGTTTTCATTATTTTATAGCTATCCATCGGATCACCCTTTTGTGCAACATAAAAAAGCTCTAATTTAATGTGAGCCAAGTCATCAATAAACTGAGCTCCATTCCTGGGATATACCATTACTTTTAATGTCTGATTTCCAGATTTTATAATATGTCCATTAATCGTTTCAGTAGCAGAGAATCCTCCTTTTTCAAAATAATCTACTAATGTTTCATCATTAATAGCAATAGATAAGCGACAGCCCATTTTATCAATCTGTATTCCGTACAATGGCTGTTTATCATGCTTCGGAGTGGTTTTAAATGTTTCTTCAATCATTGTATTCATATCTACTTTCGATTTTTTTTGTGCGCAACCATTTAGAATGCACAAACTTAATAAGCCAATCAATATTTTTATTCTCATACTTTAATCTGTAAACGGATGAAATCTTCGCAATTCTATAATATCTGATTTTTTCTCGACAATCCAAATGGGTTTATTTAATCTCTCTTTTTCATTCTTTTTCTTAGGCTTACCTAGTGTTTTAACTATAATTGTTAGTTTTACTCCTCCAAAATTTATCTTTGGTTCTATGAAAAACCCCTTATTCCCCTTTTCGATGCCTGCAGAGCCTAAAAGCTCCAAGAAACTCTCGCCTTTAGCATCTACTCCCAAACCATATCCACCTTGCACATCATTATTGTCTGCTTCAAAATTCACCCCTTTTTTTACAATTCCAGCTTCCATCTTGAGTTGAGCACCAATACCAAGTCTACCGTCAACTTGTAGGCTAACATAATCTTTCGTATTGAACGGAATTTCTACCCGAGCATCAATTTGTGAGAATGCATATACATTAAATTCTAATTTTTTACTTACTGCATATCCACCCCAATTAGCCACCAACTCAACTCCATCTTCTAACAACTCCAATGCCCATAACACTTGGCTTACAACCGGTACACCTTTAGCCAGCAAAAGCGCAAGCGCTATTAAATCTATCCCTCCTTCACCCTTGATCAAAGGCTCAAATCCCATGGTTATTTTACCGCTAGATTCTACCGTATTTGGCGTTGGATCTGGCTGTATGGCATATTCCCATGATCCATCTATCTTAATACTCGGGTAATCGAATTTTATGTAAAGCGGCATCCCCTTCGGTTTAGGGATTTTTTTCATTGTGTTCAGGGCATGCTTTTCATCATTATGGCACAACGTATCAACCGTTTGTTTTACTTTAACAAAAACAGATGCAAATTGATCGATCTTTTTAGCAATACTTTTAGCAAATTCATGTGATTCCCCATTTATATTACAGGATACTGTTAAATCAAAATCATAGGTTTTTCCTCCTGCCTTTCTTTTGGCAGTTGCATCCTTTGCCTTTTGTACATTTTCTTCATAGATACTCTTCCTCTTCTCCACAGGATGATAAGGCGTATTATCACCAGTAGTTCTTTGCCCATCTGACGGCATACCTGTAGAGGCAAAACTCTGCGGAGTTTTTTTATCGCTAAAAAGAAACGAAACCTTCCATTTTACATCTGGAAATACACGTATCCTTGCTAACTGGTTTGGATAACGGCAACTTCCAACAGGTATAAAATATGTTTGCGCATTACTTTCCCCTAAAAAAAGGTACCGCAGCGGCCATAACTTATCCAAAGCAAAATTACTAATGTCATAACCCATAATATCTTCACCTACTGTTTTATTGTAAATGTAGTGTGGAAGAAACTTCAAACTATCTCCAGCATATTGATAATCTATATTTTCTTTTAAATTCTGGACAACAGCAACATTTTTGGATCTCTGAGAGGGATCGGCCTTATAATCATAATCTTTTTTATTCTCCTCTGTTATTGGTATTCCTGCAGCTTTTAATTGCTTTTTATGAGTATTGTCTTCTTCTACTATATATTTGTTCTGTTCGTTTTTAAAAGGCAATACCACGTTCTTCATTTGAAAAACATTGTGTATGTCGCTGTGATGTTGTCCTTTTTCCAAAAGCACACCTGTACACATAACCCCTTTGTTTTTTAGATTTACCAAATCTATTTTCAGGCCTTTCCTTTTGTCTCCCCTAATTACATCATAATAAAGGGTAGTGCGATCAATTACTGCTGCATCTTCATCAAATAAATCAAATGGCTTTCGCTTTCCATCGTCTTCGGTAACACTTATTTTTGAATATCCACAGGGATCAAATTCTTTTCTTTGATACTGAACATCGCCGATAAACTGAATTTGGTTGTTCTTACTGATCTCAAAGTTTTTTAAAATAGTAGCTGCAGTTTCATACTTAACTAAAATATATCGAGAAACCTTTGTCTCCTCAACGTCCTTAGTTGTCGGATTTATATTGAGTACTTTTTCAGTATTTAACTGATGCTTATATTCGGCATTTGTTTTAGTGTTCTTAATCTTTATAATTACTGAATAATCCTTCTCTAAATCTCCCTTAAAGTGTATTTTTCCTTTCCAGTTTGGATCGATAAAAAAGGGGACGTTAAATTCGGCGTTGGCTGAAGTTCCATTTTCCTGCACATAATATTTTGATAAACTGCCTTTTATTACAGGATCTGGCAGCAAAGGACTACCACCCATGTCAGTTAAGATAATCTCCAAAACAAGATCTTCGAAATTTCTTTCTGTTGCAACATTATATTTATCTTCTAGTTTTGCTGGCAATAAGTGAGTAAATATATGAATATCAATGGTTTGACCGTAATGATATAATCCATCATTAATTCCGAGAGCAGTTACATCGGTTTCAAATTTTTGTTCATCGAAATAAGCAAAACGAATATCAGGCTTGTTTACAGGGAAGAAATTAAAATTGAAACCCTTGTTTGGAATATTATTAAAAACCTCCATGCGGTAAGAGTTTCCTAACCAAAAATCATTGTCGCCAGGAGTGAATTCAATATATGACCCTAATTTATATTGTTGACCGATACCACAATATTCAACAAAGCTAGTATTTTCCGCATTTCCTATCCTACCCCATGATGGGAAAACTTCTTTACCCTTCATATCTTTAGCTTTTGACCACAGATATGATAGAATATATGCCCACTTACCTTGATTTGAAGTGGCTGTTTTATCTTTGGTACCATCGCCCAAATTACCTTTTTCAGGATCCAGATAAAAGCGGTGTGTCTGTCCCGTTTTCAATAAAATATTCTCTCCATTTTTAACCGTTCCCTTATTTATTCCATCTACTGAATATTGACAGGATACTATACCACTTGGCAATTTAACCTTTTCACTCATATTATCTTGCGTTTAGATTATCATAGGGCGATGTAATATTCAGCTCTTTCATATTCACTAATGGATTAATCTGCGATTGTTGCTCTTCATCAGCATTATCAATATTCTGCTGCGAAGGCTGTCCTTTTTGCCCTGTTTTAGTAAAAAGGATACAGGGTGAACCGCTAATAGTACAAACACCTTTACTATCTTCTACCAAAACCTGCCCGTTGTTAATTAAAACCATGTCTTTATACATGCCCTTCCAATCAGTTAAGGCGGGCATACAGGGCTTAAAACCACCTGGCGTGGGTTGTAGCTTACATTGTCCAAAAGTATTTTTTTCAAAAGTCATCCCGATATCTACATGAGAGGCAATTAATTTTTGTGCGCCATCTTTATCGTTCACATAATGCTTTTGCTGGGTAAGTACCTTCAATTTATCAGTTGTGGTACCAAACTGGCATTGGCAGGTGGCACCTTGTACAATGATTTCTTTCTGTGACATTTCTCTTCTCCTTTATTTAACCCAATACCCTTGCCCAAAATCCCTTTTTCTTTTCAAGAGGGAAACCGTTATTTCCTTCTTTAATTAACACCTGTTGATCTGTTGCTGGGATGCTGCTTTCAATTTCATAAGCAGAAAATGCTATGCGTTTAATGCTTATTTCTTTGCCATTTTCATTGTTATATAAATTCCAATCTACGCGGGCATGTTTAAGCAAACCTCCATCCTGATCTAAATCAAATGCCGCATTTAGTTTCATTTTTAAAGCCCCTTTCTGCCCCATCTGTATTTTTTGCACTTCTGTAAGCTCACTTTCTGAGGCAAAATTCACCTTGAATGTTCCATAATCGGTATAGTGGGGCTCAATGGTTTGAATACCTTCGAAAGCCATGTTTTGATAAGCGATAACGGGAAAAAACAATCTACCTGGCTGTGATAAGTTAATATCATATTTTAGGTACTGGGAATGAAAAAAGACGTTCCAGAACATATCTGCTCTTAAGGCAAATTCAAGCTCAAACCTATCTGATATCTTTTTCTCCATCTTTTCTAAATATAGCTCGGCATACTTACCTTCATACTTATCAGAGATCTTTTCGGCTATCTGTTTCCAGCGGTTTAGGATTTCTCCATGATTAACAATTCCTCTAAATATTTCGCTCCTAGAATTCACATCAACCTTTAAGGGATATATCGCACCCATGGCCATATTGGCCAGTTGTTCACCAACAAAATCAGGCTCATGCCTATCAATAAAAAGGTCCGTTTTATCAAAACATAACTGCCAAACTTTATTTTCATCTCTAAATTGGTTCACCTGCAGGTGGATCTGATAATCTAACCTTTTTGTAGCCGCTTCATTGCCTTCGCCATAATAATTGATGGTAACGCCATAACTTCTGCTTGATCTCGGCTTTGGCACAAAATCTATGGCATGATCAAGGTTAAGTTCAATTTTACCTGGTGATAAAGAGTTTGACAGATTATTTCCTTTTCCCATAAAACAAATGCATTAATAAGTAACCCTTTTGCCATCAGCATTTGGATCCATTCCGATACCTTCTTTACGGGCCGACCAATGTAAATATTTGTTCCTCAGTATGCGCAGATCTTGTTGTTGTTGTTTTTCCTTTTGATAATAGGCATATTTCTGCTGTGGCATTTTTGCACCTGCATATTTCCGGTCCAAATCACCGAGCGGCATAAAAGTATAAGGGTGTCCGTTGCCCATTACATAATCTTTTAAATAACCTTTTACCCGCACCAAAAGTGCATCATCAGAAATGCTATATTTTGTTTCTTCAACCTTAGTGGTATTCATTGGGTTATTGGCCATTTTAGCATATTGGGCCATAAAATGCAATGGAATATAGCTATACTCTTTTTTAATCAGTTTGCGAGAACCTTTTAAAGCGAAATAAGCAAAGCCACCGGTAATTTCAAGTTCTTCTTCTTTAAACCAAGCCTGTTCTATTAACTTTCTTTTAAATGGTTCGAGGTTATTCCTATTGGTCCATGTGGTTTCCAGTTCTTCTTTTACCTCAGGCCCAGTATCGTAACTTCCGCCTACATCACTATGCACACCAGGAAAGGACTTCTCTTTACCCATATTTACTCTGGTGAGCGAGAAGTTTTGGCGGTGTTCATTTTCTGCCACGAAATGGATTACGGTTTGTGCCTTTCCTATTTCGTTGAGGTGAAGTTCTTCCACATCGTTGAAATTCGGCATTGCGCTAACGTATTTGGAGTAAGAGGACACTGTATCAAAAATACCCAAAAACCTGACTTTAATTTGATTGGGAGTTATTTTAATCCCCGCTTTTTCACACATCAGCCCCAAATGCCCACAGGCTGGCAATACTTCAGCACCTGTTGATTTTCCATCAGAATCGAATTTAGATACTGATCCAGATCTGGGTTCTACAATAATGCTGGGCTTATATACCGATTTTCCGATTTCATACACGAAATTTCTAGCAGCAGCAGCACCTCTGCTAAAGCCAAAAACATCGAAAGTTATACTCCTTAATTTTTTGCTACTATTGGCCATTATTATGCGGCTCAATTTTTCCGATACAATTTTTTCGCAGGCAATTCTTACTTTACCCCTTACCCCTGTATCTCCCGAACCAAAAGCATATCCAATCGTGCTATCTGATTTTTTATCTTCTGTACCAATGCCCTCAACATACAAACTGGTGCTTTTATCATAATTATCCCAAAGCCTAGCTACGTTAGACCAGTCGTTGTAATAACTGCTTTCGTCATCGTCCTTTCCGTTCTTTTGAAATGCAGCTGTATTGGCAAGTCTTTCGTTGGTATTTGTTTTACTGTTTTTTGTACCATCGAAGAATATTCCTAAATTAATATCGAGGTATTCAGTTAAATTATTTTTAGGGGTATATGCACCCAATTGTACGCTAGTCATATTAATCCAGATTTTCGCTGATCTTAATTTTACTGTTGATCAGTTTTATTTCTTCATCTTTATTTTGTAACGATACCTGAGCGGCAGTTTTGCTGTCATTTAATTTGATCACCAGATCGATTGGATTGAGGTTGCCCAGTTTTTCGAAAGCAGAAAGGATTTCTTTTTCGCTAAATGGCCTGATATCCAATCCATTTTTTTTTCCCGATTTGTCCTTCCAGATTAAAGTAACGTAATTGGGTACCGCTCTTAAAGCATACTCATTTGACAAGAGTTCATCTCCTGATCTGTTTTCCTGCTCTCCATTTAAATAATTATAAAATAATGTACTTGCCATTCCTTCATCAGGCAGTGTAAGCTTTGGCCGCCAATTGTATCGCTTACGGTAAGTTTCGTAAATATCCATATCTGGAGCACCATATTGGCTAATGCGGTTTTTGATTTCGGGTTTCAGTACCATATCATCAGCAAGCGTAAGCTGAATGTAATTTGGCTTGAACATATACTTAGCATTATCGTAGGCTTGTTCTGCGGTAATAGTAGTATCACGTGCCTGAAATGCCCCAACCTCTGTTTGGAAACCAGCCCCGCTCAGCCAAACCACAACCCTTCCTTTTGGCGCTAGGCCAACTTTGATCAAGGTATAGGTTTCTTTTTTGTTGTTCATCGTATTAATGAAACCTTCTTTAAATAACTTGCTGATTTTATTTTTATCCAATTTCCATGTCCCTGTATAAAATTTCTTTTCAATTAGCGAGAGCCAAGTAAAATTAAGGGAATCGGGGGCCTCCATCTGTTTGGTAGATACGCTCATAATGCCCCCATCGTTTCCCCATCCAGTGTTTTGTGTTCCCCAAATGGCATCAAAACCATAAGTAAAATCGTTGGCTATTATAGCGCCTTTATAAACCTCTACAGGGTATTCTTCTGGTGCAGAAACTGTACCTGTCCACTCAAATTTTTCTTCCATTTTTTGTCCTTTGCAACTTATTATCGCCAATAAAATGAACGACAGCAATACATACCTGTTTCTTTTAAACCTCATGATTTATTACCACTTGATACAATTTTCTTTCCACTGGCCAATGATAGATTTTGCGAAGTCGCTTCGACATTCATTACCTGAGCAATCTTTTCCAATTTAACGCCAACACGCAATTCGTATTTTTGTATTACCTCTATCGTGATGTTCTTTGCCTGTTTTATGATTGCCATAGCTAGAATAGATTGGATTTTTCTGCACTGTTAAGTTCTACAATTTTGCCGCTTTGCATGGTCATATTTTCCTTTGCACTAAACATGCTGATCTCTGAAGCAATTTCGTTTGAGGTATCGGCTGTTCTTTTAAAATCTTTTGTCGCAAGTTCGGTTCGGTTGTTGGATGTTTCAGAAACATCGCCAATAGCACTTAAGGAATAATTATTACCGGCCGTAGTGGCAATATCCTTACCTGCATTGGTCGATTGATTTTGTCCCACCTGAACATCCATATTTTCTCCAACATTAATTTGCATGTTTTTGCAGTTTAAAGTCATGTTCTCCAAAGCAGTAATGGTAATATTATTGCCTTTGGTATCGATGTAGATAATATTCTGGTGCATATCGGTCAGTTTGATCCCTTGTGTGCCTTCGCTATCATCAAACTCCAGTAAATGCCCGCTTCTGGTGATGATACTCTTAAGGTGATTTTTGATTAATGGACTGCTATCTACACTCGAACTGTGGTAAACGCTTCCCATAACCACTGGACGGGCAATGTTTCCTTCTTCAAAGGCAATCATCACTTGATCATCAATTTCGGGTACAGCAAAATATCCGCGGTTAGTTCCCCTTTCACCGTTACCAGCACTTGGGCTCACCACACGCAACCATTCAGTCACATCATTAGTTAAACACTCCCACTTAAACTTCACTTTTATACGGCCCTGTCCCTGTGGATCGTTATTATCAATCACGTCAGCCAATTGCATATCAGGCTGTGGTTTTTCGAATTTTTTAACCAATAAGCGCTGTGTAGTCGATATTTTACCTTCAAAAGTATTGTGGTACTTACCATTTTCATCTATATAGTGATGGATGCTCGTGATCAGAAATTTACCCAAACTCTCAGAGATAAAGGACAGTTCTTTTCGCAGGCTCATCGTAATCTCGGCAATACCACCAATGCGGAGCGCAGCGTTATCACCTTTTGCGGTTACTTTCAATAACTCACTGGTATTTGCCTTTTCCTCATTATCTACCAATTCTTTGATGTCGTTACTATTATCTACCCTAATCAGCGAAGGCTGGTTAAAGGTCTTGCTGTAGGTCAGATTTGAAGCTTTTATCGCATGGCTCAGATCAGGCGTACCCTCCACTTTTCCCGTACTTTCGCTAAGCAACATTTCGTTCTGCTTAGGGTTATAAGAAAATCTTTTATTTTTAATTGGGGCAATTTCCATAGCGTACTGCATTTCATGCACATCCCGCCCATAAAAAAGAGAGATATCTGCCTGCTGTTCGGGCTTACCAAAATTAAGTTGCTTACCATCGTAGAAAAACCACTCATGATATTCGGCCGAAAGCCGGTTTAGAAACTCGAAATCGCTTTCTCTATATTGGATTATATAATCGATGGGTGTAGTTCTGGAGGCATTGGCTACCACCTTTAAATCGTTGGCCGGTGTATCTTTCGTGGCCAATTTTACAATCTCATTCAGATCTTTATCTAAATAAGAACCAAGGTCTGGTCCGCGATCAAATAGAATGGTTGGACTATAACCACTCACAATTAAAACACCATGATAACCATGACTTTGAGATAACTCTACTTTCGAAACCAGTCCTACAAAGTTCTGCATCCCTTCAGGCGAATGTCCAAAAGACGCCGTTAGGGTTTTGCCCACAAAATCCCGGCTATCATCTAAACTGATCAGTCCAGGCGCTCCCATTTGGTCGTGGTTAAAACGCAGTTCAAAATAGTGATGTTCGTTAAAAGCTTGCTTGAGGGTGAAGGAAGCAAAATGGGTAATTGCTTTATCCTCTATATTGATTTCTGCAGTAAGTTTCTTTTCCATATTGATTAATCTTGATCACAAAATTACCCTAAGCTAAATCTGGTTAGCGAGTTTTTAATGCATGCCCTTCTCAATAAAACGAATCTATTTTTATATGTGGCATGTACTGACTAATTTTTTGTGTGGCTGCCGAACCAAACAACTTACCGTGGCGGTAATCTTTTCTTACTACAATATATTTGTATTGGTTGGGCATAATTGAGCTTTAATTGAGATTGCACTGTGGAGATGGCCACAGGCATGAAGCATTAATTTTAGAGATTTTAGGTAGATAAAAAATGAACTAAAAGCAACCGATATAAACCGGTCGCTTCAGTTTAATTATGCTGATGACTATGCTTTTGGCCAATCGTTTTCATGATGCGCATTGCCAAGTTTTAGCGAGCGAGCAGATACAACAAAACTCAATGTCATTGGGGTATTATCGTTTACCGCTATACCCTCATTATATTGAATAATATAACCATCTTCGAAGCTTAATTCCTTCATCTTAGAATCCTCTTCGCCTTTTTTGAAGACAATCGTTCCAGACTGTGGCTTATATTGATTGTTCACCATTGATTCGATTACAGAGGTATCTTCTGTAGATTCAATTTCTATGTTGATTGTACCACCGTATACACCTGATGATGGACGGCCTTTTGCGTCTACATCTCTATTTAATGAAAAACTGCATTGTAGGACATCAAATTCTTTTGAGCCCATTGTTAATCTGGTTTTAAATGCCATGATAATTTTTTTTAAAGATTGAAAGAATTATAATTTTGAAGTTTTTACAGTGTGAGGCATATATGTCGCTAAACTGACTTCTACATCTCTGTTAACCCGATTATGCCTTCGGCCAATCGTTAACATGTACTGCATTTCCAAGTTTTAGCTCTCTTGCAGAAATCTGAAACTTAAGCGTCATCGGATGATCGCCCACAATGTTGATTCCTTCAGAATACTTGACAATGTAGCCATCCTCAAAACTGACCTCTTTCATTTTGGCATCTTCCTCAGATTTTTTGATCAGAAGCGTTCCAGTAATTGGTTTGTATTGATTATTAACCATTGCCTCAATTATTGAGGTATCTTCTGTCGATTCTATCTCAACATCAATGGTGCCACCGTAGACTCCGGAAGAAGGTCTTCCTTTAGCATCTACATCGCGGTTTAACGCATACGCGCAGTGAAGTACATCGTACTCCTTGCCCGAAAAATTTAATCTAGCTTTGAAAGCCATAGTTTTAAAATTTAAAGGTTAAAAATTGAATTATTGCAGCCTCCGCTGCTCACATATATCGAACCAAATATCAAGCCAAATATCAAGAGCCACAGTTAGATAAAGCTAAACAATCGAGGTTTGCTCTGCTTAATAATTAGTAAAACCTGCCAAAATAAAATCACAGCGCATATTCTGATGTATAAGCACATTTTATTTTGTGAAAAAAAATATTTTTATCCATTCAACTAAAAAAGAGCTTTTTGGAATGTGTGGAAAATATGGGCAGAGTGTCGCTTTTTACTACAGTGCTAGCTCCATAAAACAGACATTTGATCTAGATCAACTGCAGTCCAAATTTTTCCATCTTCGTTACCCATTTCTGACTATAATGGTTTTCTAAAGAATGCAGTTCGCCAATGGTATTGGTCAGTACAGGACTGATTCGGCATTTTTCGAATGTATTTTTTTTAATAGAGAGATAAGTCGTTTTTTTATTGGCTTTCCAGTCCCTAAAAGTAGCCTCATCAAGGATGGAAATAATACGCCCGGATTTGCCACTGAAATTATTATCAATGCTCTGTTGTTGCGTACTAAAAATCTGGTCTGGCATGAACAAACGGTCAAAAAAACCTTTGATTTTTGTTGGAATATGGTCTACATATACAGGGCAAAATAACACAATATGATTGCTTTGCCTAATGGCATTCAAGGCTTTTTGAAGATCAGGTTCAAGATCGGCCATCTGTCTGTTTTTGAAAAGCCTATTTGAATTGAAGATGAGATCGATAATGGCAATTTCTTTCACTACTGCGCCAGCACTTGCTGCACCAGCCTTATAAGCATTAATCAAAAAACCTGTGGATACCGTCTTTTCTATATCCCCATTTAGGATAAGTACTTGCTTCATTATTGTTTGGTATTAGCTTTTGAGGCGGTAGATGTATTACAAAACTATAAAGATTTTGTTAACTCAAGGTATGCAAAACGAAAAAAACCTGACCGGTCCGGTCAGGTTTTTGTTTTATAAGTAGAATATGCGCTTTATTGCTGATTGTATTCTGAGGCCCAAGTTGTACTCTCGTCCTCCCCTTTATGCCCATCCAGTTTAACCACAAAACTTTTTGCCGGAAAATAAGGAGTGATGTGGATATCGAGGTGAATTCTGTCTTTTTGTTGCTCGTCACGCTCGAATCGCATAATTTTAAACCGTTCGATCAGACGATCCGCACCTTGAATACCATCCAGAAACTTAACAATCTGCCCTCTTAAATCCTGTTCAGTTTTGGAAGTCCAGTTTTCGAATGCTCTTCTGTTTAGGAAATCGAAAAGCACTTTGGTAATATAATCAAATACGCGAACCACCGAATAGGTCTGTAGTCCAACGTTGTCACCATTGAATAGAGTTTTCGCAGAGAAAGCCATCACCTTGCCGTATTCATTTACCATTGGTACCAAACCAACCCTTTCCAAATGAGAGATCTCACTTTTCTTTAGGTCAAATTTAACACCGTCTACTTCGTTAATTGCACCATGTTTCTTACCAGCAGTAACCTGCGACATGAGCGTGTAGTACATTTTACCGGCAAGTGCTGCTGATCCCGGAACCGTCAAATCATCCTCTTCACCAACTTCGGCCACTTTTCCACGTCCCACCAACCAGTTACAAGTCATAATTACATTTGATCTAAAGGCATCAGCTCCGGTAAAGTTTGCAGCGGTGAACAAGTCAAGTACATCATCAGGTTGATCGAGATCTGCAAAATCGGTAACCAGCATCGCTTTATTGTTGTGCGCAATCTTACCCCATCTTTCCAGCACTTTGTTTGATCCCATATAACCGGGAACAACCATTAGAGAATAGTTATTGCGAAGATCCAAGCGGTCATAATTCTGTTTTAGCTCATCATCAACATATTCGATAAACCGTGGATTGTCCAAATCTTTGATCTGATCCATAGAGGCATTTAAGAGCACCACGTTTTTGAGCTTATCGGATTCTGTGTTTTTATAAAATAAGTGAACGGACCTGTAAGCCTGTTCCAAATCTCTAGTACTCTCTAAAGCAGTACCAATATTTTTGTTCAGGTTTTCTTCGGCAGAAGTGAGTTTTTGTGTGCTTTTTTCGACCATATCGGCAACTGATGTAGAAGATTCGAGCACATCAATCCAAAGCTGAATTTTCTTTTTCAGCTCTTCTCGCTCCTTCTTTTTTTCATCTCCAGTCAAAAAGATCTGCTTTCTGGCTTTTCTTTCAGGATTGAGGTTTTGAAGACCATCTACGGTAGCTTCGAGCAAGTCGAAACCGCCTACTCTTGCCAGTTTTTCCAGATTATCTTTAAGGGATGTTTTGTCTATGCTTTTGCCCTCAGCTGGTTTGAAGCCAGCTTGGGAAGTATTTTGGTCTGATTTTAGTTCTTGGGGATTTGACATCTTTCTAGGCGTTTAATTATTTATTTTGCTCCAATTCATCTACAAAATTCTTCAAAGCGCTGATGAATGCAGACTTGGTTTCTTCATCGTCCAGTGTAGCCTTTAAGGTCTTATTGGATTTCAGTTGCTTGATCACATTGAGGGACATCTCACGCTCAATGTTTACATTGGTCAGGTAGGCACTCTGGTTGATGATATTTTTTACTCCGAAATCACTTAGATCATTAAAGCTGATGGTTTCTCCAACGGTAGATCCGTCCTCCTTTTCGAAAGCGACTTTAACATTTGGTTTATAATGTTCGAAGACCTCTCTTACTGTCTTTAAACCCTCTACCTTTTCTGGCTTAATGGGTTCATTTTCGGTCAATTTCTGTACAAATAGCGTTTTGTTGTGGGCAATTTCTGCAAAGGCCTCCGAGGTATCGATTTTTCGCTCGTTGCCGCCAATTTCATAGTTAAACATAATATGCTGTTTTAGGTTTTGGGTTATTTTAGTCTTATAAATATATTAGTTAACGTTTTAACTCAATTTTTGTTCCAATGTTGCCATTTCTGGCTGAATGATCTCCCATTTCAGTTGATCTCCACCCGATTCTTTGCTGACCTTTATCTTCGAGCCCTTTTTGAGCGCTCCGGAAATGATATATTTGGAGATGGGTCGTCGCAGTAAATTCCGGATTATAGCCGATAACTGTCTTGCACCGTACTTTGGTGTAAACCCATCCAATGCAATCATTTTCTTAGCATCTTCCGCGATTTCGAATTCGATACCCAATTTGCTCAGAGACTGGATCAGGCTGTTGAGCTGGATTTCGAAGATCCTTACAACATTGCTTTCATTGATCGGGGCAAATGGAACAATTTCGGAGATTCTGGCCAGAAACTCGGGACGGAAATGTCCGGCCATCACTTCCATGAGCTGGTTCGAGACGGGGATAATACCCTTTCCGATCTGTTCTGCAATCCATTCACTTCCAATATTGGAGGTGAAAAGAATGAGCGAGTTGCTAAAATCACCTTCTTTCCCCAACCGGTCGTGCATATGCCCCTCATCCAGAATCTGCAGAAAAGTATCAAAGACTGAAGGGTGTGCTTTTTCGATTTCATCAAACAATAAAACAGAATAAGGTTGTTGCCTTATTTTGTTAACCAGCAATCCTCCTTCTTCATAGCCCACATAACCTGGGGGCGCACCATATAAAAGAGCAGCACTGTGCTCTTCTTTAAATTCCGACATATCAAACCGGATCATGGCTTTTTCATCGTTGAACAAAAATTCCGCAATTGATTTCGCCAGTTCGGTTTTACCAGTTCCGGTTGGGCCCAGTAAAAAAAACGATCCAATGGGTTGCCCTTTTTTATTAAGCCCGCTACGGGATTCCAAAATGGCATCCGAAACGGCTTTTAAAGCTTGATCTTGACCAACAACACGTTTTTTTAGATATTGCTCCATGTTTAGCAATTTCTCCTTCTCGCCAGCCTGCAATTTACCCATCGGAATGCCTGTTTTATAGGCCACAATAGATGCAATATCCTGTTTCGTAATGCGATCACTTTTCTCTAATGCAAACGTCTTAAGTTCAGCGAGACTCTTCTGAATATAATGCTGATATTCTTCTGCCGTTTCGAATGCATCTGTTTGAGTTTCATCGGTTAACCTGCCCAGCAATACTGGGCTCAGTTTATTCTGTAAAAGCGAGTAAAGCCATTTGTAATCCCCAAACTGATCTTTCTCCAATTCATCTATTTTCAGCACTTCAAGGTCAGCCTCTAAGCTCTCTATTACTAGATCGGAAGTATCATTCATCATTTTCATAGCCGCCATTGTACGGTCTAATAGGTCAAAGGCAGAATCAGGAAGCCTTCTATCTTTCATGTAACGCTTTGCCAAACGTACGCATTCGTCCAGAGCTTCCGGCTCAATGCTCAGCCCATGGTGGGCTTCATACTTCACGGCTAGTTTTTGCAACATTTTGATGGTGCTCTCTTCGTTTGGCTCATGAACATGAAGCACTTCAAAGCGTCTACTAAATGCCTGTTCTGGCTCAATAATCTTACGGTATTCATCAATTGTTGTTGCACCGATCACCGTTATTTCACCTCTTGCGAGTTCGGGTTTTAACAAGTTGCCAATGCCAGCGCCCAATGGACCTTTGCTATCCAAAAGGGTATGGATCTCATCGATAAAAAGCACTGCCTTGTCGAACTGTTTGATTTCTTTTATTATATTTTTCAGTCGGTCCTCTATTTCCCCTTTATAAGATGCACCCGCAATAAGGGAGCCTAAGTCTAGTTCAAAAAGCTGAACAGATTTTAGGCTTAATGGTACAGCCTGATTTACAACATCAATTGCGAAGCCATCTACCAGAGCGGTTTTGCCTACACCGGCGTCACCAGTAAGGATAACATTTGGCTTGGTTCTGCGGCAGAGAATTTCCATCATCATCCTGGTTTCCCTGTCCCGTCCGATTATCGGATCGGTTTTGCCGTCCCTGACCATTTGTAACCTGTCCACACAATACTTATAGAGTGCATTGCCCGTCGCTTTGTGTCCGCCATCAGCTGAATGTTGTTCCGGAGCAACTGCTCTGGCAATTTCTTCATCCTTTACGTACAGCTCTAAAATTTCCTTCTCCTTTATTGGAAAAGATTTTAACTGATCTACCTGAAAACCAATGCCGGGTTTTGCCAGTGCGGTCAGCACGCATATCGGGGTAATCAGATCCAGGCCGAGCTTGATGCGTACGTTGTCTGCCTCTTCAAATATGACGGCAATTTCAGGTGCACCATTAACCGTGTCGCTATAACCCGAAGCTTTTTGCTGTTCATCTATCCTAACCTCAGCCCATTCGCTGATGTATTCCTCATCCTTACCGATGGAGGTAATGAAAGACCTTAAGCCCACATCTTTATGCATGAGCCCTTTGAGTAGGTGCGCGGCCGAAAACATTTCGTTCCTGTACTCTTTTGCCAATGACTGCGCAATATGCAGTGCGGTCTTTACCGATTCGCTTAAATTTGTAACTGCCATGTGCCTAATTGATTTTCGGCGTAACTGCCGGATTAAAGTTCTCTTCGGTGATGTAGTAGTATAACTTGTCATTGGAAACAAACTGCTGCTCGATCTGAGTGGCCCTTTTGATCTGCTGAACAGACTGGCTAAGCAATTTGATATAGTTTTCGAATTGGTCCAAAGGCATTTTTGATGTACGATTCAGATCACCAACCGTATATTGGTTAAGAAAATCATTATTCAGAGGAAGCCCAGTAACAAACTTTAAATAATTGGCCAAGGTCATCGATTTAATCTCGCTTGATGATACCTTCATGCCCAGAAGCTGTTTTGGCAACCTTACATAATTTTTAACCAGCTTACTCCGGAAAGAAGATTGATCGGCTTGCAGATTCTGCCCTAGCATAATGGAAAACACATCTGTAATCTGCCTATATTCCATGTTGTTCAGCACAATTGCATATTGAACTACCGAGCGATTTTTGCTGATCAAGTCTGCTGGGAGAGTTCCTGTACTGAAATATTTAAATGAATTGTGAGGCATACGGTCAGCTACTTCTGACCCTATAGGCTGAGGCAGTAAACCTTCTACATTCTCAGAAAGATTTTTGCGTGAAATACCAGTTAAACGGAAAGCACTGTCCAATGAGCTGATCTGGTTGTAAATATCTAAATTAGTCTCTTTAACAAAACGGCGTAATGCGATGGTCATACTTTGATTTGAATTCACTGTTCCCTTGGTTGGGAAAACTACCCCGCCTTGAATCAAACTGTTGTTGGGATAATCTAGATAATAGGAAATCGAATCTTGAAGGCTTGTATTATATGGTTGAAAGCTTTTTAGCCCCTCGCCCTTTACCATGGTATTTTTTCTGTATTCCGCAGAGCGAATAGCAGATTCAGACACTAATTTGCGGGACTGGATTACAAAATCATTGAAAGCAGAATTATAATCGCTATATACTTGCAAGGCTAAAATTCTAGCATCCGCAAGCGCTAGCTGCTCGCTCAATTCATTAATTAGGTAATTATTGGTACCTCCGGCATTTCCGGTACTGCCTACCAGAATAAGAAGATTGGTTTCATTCTTCTTTGCCTTAAAAAGATTCAATCCTGCCTTAACTGCACTAAATACAGGCTCTTCAGCAATTACGCCATTGCACTTAACGGTATTTTTGGCCTCGTTTGATAAAAAAGTCATCAGCTGACGGTAATCATTCTGGATCGGACTCGTCAAAATTCCTTTTATCGGACATCCGTCATCACCTCTGTAAACTACTCCTCCGTAACTTACCTTGGTACCCTTTCCAAAATCGCCCATAATGTTTTCAAATGAAGCGATCGTATTAGTCATACCTGAGAAATATTTGGTCATCGAACTTCCGCCGTCAACCACAAAAACCACATTGATCTTCGTTTTATTTTTTCGAAGCGCTACATAATCCTGATAAGAAAGTGCAGACCCATTAATTGTCAGTATTTTATTATCTGTTTTATTATATACATCAGTAGCAACACCTACAGATAAATTGCCTTCGTTTTCTGAAATCACAGGGAGGCTTCTCAAAATCACATTTTCTGCTGGTAATAATGGGTCAACAACAAATGGAGTTCCTTTTTGCATTCCATTCTTTATGGCTGTAGCGGTAGAATCATCAAGATCATAATTGCCAGGTCTGATCGAGGTGATGTATAACCGGTCTCCCCAACTGTGTATGGCTTCTGCCGAAACCCAACCATACACACTTTTTCGTGCAGAATCTGCAAATAACTGGTCGTCGGAACCAATCAGGTATTTTTTTTCATCCTCTGATTTTTTGTAGATATAAGCAATTTCATGAAGTCGTACCTTGGTTCTTCTGTCCTTAAGTTCGGGGGTGTTGTAAACGAGAATGGAATCGGTCGTGTCAAAATAAAACTTTGGCTCAGTGAGTGGATTTTTTCCGTTAACAATTCCAATGGCCTTTTCTGCATAACCTGTTTTTTGATTGGAGAAAGCACGTTGCCACAACAGCAACTTCGATTTTGAAATCCAGCCATAGCTGATTGCGCTTTTTTTGTCATTGATCTTTCTTCCCCTGATCATTCCAGCCTTGTATTTAATGAGCTTTAAATAGCCGTTTTCTTCCTTCGATACGTAGAAAGGCTCCATAAAACTAATTTTTTTCATCATCAGGCTTCCGCCCGGCGCAGTCGTGGTGTAATTATCCTCACGGTCTGAGAATACAATCCAGGGCAAGCTGCTGCTGCTGGTATTCTCATTTATGTTAATCGTTTCCGCCGGCCTTTCGTAAGACTTTGGCATATATTTAACTTTTTTGCCAAATGAAGCTGGCGACTGAGCAAAGGCAAACGATATTCCCAAAAATAGGATGGTTAACGCATAATATTTTTTCATAGTAAGTGTAGATGAGCTTTAAAATTAGGTTGAAATGTTAATCTATCTTGTTTTTGCCGGTGTTTCTGCTGAAGTTGCCCCAACAGGTTGAGCAGCACCCGAATGTTGTTTAATGTTCAATAAACTGGCACAGCTAGAGTTTGGCTTAATCGTTAACTGTGCTTCATCTACAGCAATTTCGCCTCCAAATGTTAGCCCCATGCAGTACGAATAGATATCGGTCTGTTTCTTCTTCCCGTTCATTTCTACATTAACAGTTACCTTCTCATTGTTGCACATATACTTGCGGATGAGGTAATAATAATTTGAATTAAAATCGGCACCGTTGGCTATTGCCTGTAACCTGGCTCTGATATCATCGATCGTTTTTCTTTCCCCGTCTCCAGGCGCAACCAGATCTTCCACGATCTCGGCATTTGGATCGGTAATCAAAACCGTCAGATAAGCGGGTTTCCTGCTTTTATCTGATCGAAGGCGCACAACATATTTTCCCGGTGCCCGATACGTATATAAAGCTGTCTTTCCTTTAACGTCCACCCGGCCGGTCTCGCCAAATGACCATTCGAAATCTTTGCCTTCCCCATCGCCTTCAAGTCTGATCTCTTCGTTGACCAGTCCAGCAGTTGGGCCACTAATGGTTAGCACACTGTCTACAGCGGCTGTCTTAACCGTGTCTCTTACCGTTATCGGGAATTCCTGACGGAGTTCACCATCAACAGTTAAGCGCACAATATAGGTATCCGGCTTGGTATAGTGGTAAGCGCCTGTTTTTGTAGTGGCTTTTGCGCCATTGCCAAATTCCCATAGCCATTTTGAGGCTTTGGGGGTATTGTCTGTAAATACCAGATTTTCATTTAAATAAATTTCGTCTTTGAGAATCCTTGCATCGATTGCCCGTTTTTCGAACAATGAACTTTTGAACAAAAAAATAAGACCTGTCAAGAGCAGTACAGCCAGTAGGATGTAAAGTATAACATATCCCTGCGAATTTGAGCTGATCTGCTTGGTGTTGGTTTCGGACATAGGTAGCGTTTTTGATGTTTTTTTGGTTTTTATCTTGCAGAAATTGTTTGCTGTAACTGGCGCCTGTTGGTAATGCAGTCGTCCAGTTGTCTTTTATGCAGCTCTATATCTGAAATGTTTCTGTTTTGTTCTTGCCTATCGTAAAATAGCCGGTCGTATAACTGCGCCGTTTGCACAAAAATTTTATATCTGGAATCGGATGCTTTACGGTCAAAAGCGGCTCGGATCGAGCCCAGCGAAAGTTGAATGTCGTTTTTCAAAAAAACCGCCTGTACGTTTGGGTTATAACGGGTAATTTGCTTAAAAGTAGTATCAACAGTAGGCATCGTTTCCTTAACCATACTCTCGAAAGCTTCATTCTCGTTAATTTTCACCTCAAGGTCTGCTTTCGAAATCTCATACCGCGATTTACCACTGTAAAAAATCCCAAAGCTCAAAAGCCCAATAGTGAAAATAAATAGCGCTACAAAAAACATGAATTGTTCACGTCTTTCTTTTATACTTAATTTTATCATAATGCTTAATTATCGGCCATATCTGCCATTCCTAATCTTATTGGCAGCAGACTGGTTTGCACGTTGGCAATCATTAATCTGTTCTTTATATCTTTGAATGTCGCCTCTGGATTTTATAAGTGAGTCCTGTAAATCGGCCATCGCACCCACATTATTGTTTATTTTTTCATACAGATCGAAGCTTGCACTACCTTCTGGTTTTTTGGAGATGAGATCCTTGATCCGGTTATTGGAAGTTTGGATATCGTTGAGCAAAATACCCTGTTTGCTCATTTCATTGGCATTATAGTCACGGTATTGGGCGAGCTCTTTGAAGCGAACCAGAATGAGATCAAAATTAGTGTTAATGTCCTTTCGCAGATAAGAAAGTTTTTCGCTTTCTTTTACTTTTTTATCCAGTAGGGTATATTCAAAGTCAGAAGCTGCAAAAAAGAGAAAGATACAGAATAGAGAGAAAAGCGTTAAAAAAACAAAATTGAGGATAAACCTAATGTAGGCACTTCTGATTTCAATGGCGTTAATGGGTTTCATAGATTGTGGAGGGTTTCACATAGCACTAGTTTAATAATTAATTCGATAATCAACCTCACTAAAACTACACAACCGTATCAAATCAACATTAAACAATAACAATTTTTAATATTCGTTGTTTGGTTAATTAAACGATTTATTTAAATTACTTTTAACAAACTTTAAGCCAAACCTGTATGTCTGAAAAATTTTTCAACAAACCCTTCAGATTGAACGCCGTTTTTTCGGGCACCGGCCTTCAGGCAGCTGATCTAGGAAGATCGATCTCCAATCACATCGAGCTTATAATTTTCACCCGATATGGAGAACATCGGTTCCAGAACAGTTTCGGTTGCGAAATCTGGGATCTGGATTTTGAATTGATCGTAAGTGAGAGCATCTGGGAGGAACAATTCCGCAAATCACTACTGAAGTCCATTACTGATTATGAGTTCCGGATCTACAACACATCTGTAGATATACACATAACGGAAGTCGAAAACATTTATCCCCTGCGTCAGATTACGGAGATCAAGAAAAAGGTAGATATCAGTGTAAGGGCACTGATAAAGACCACAGGCGAAAAATATTTTTTCAGTACCGCATTATTTCTAAGTCCGCTATCAACATAAGTACAATGCCCAAAATACAATACACATGAAACCAGTATTTTATTCATCGAAAGACGAGATCCGCAATAGAATGTTAAAAAACGCAGAGGATTTCTGGAACATTAAGGAAAGTAATGATTTCGATCCATTGGTGAAACTCATTATTGAAGCCCTAAGTAACGAACTCTTCAATGTGGCCAATGATGTAAAAAACCTTGAAAATAGAATCTTCGACAAGATCAGCCGAATCCTTGCGCCAGATCATCTTACCTCCTCATTGCCTTCCCATGCGATCATGCACGCCAGACCAGTGGAAGACCTAGACTATATTTCGCCCCAGCACCAGTTTGCCTTTAAGAAAGATCGGAAGCTGGAAAACGATAAAGAAAAGAAGACCGACATTTTTTTTAGCCCTCTGCATGCAGTAAAGGTACTCAACGCATCGGTAAGATACATCGCCACAGGAACAAACCTTTTTGAAGTAGAACAGTTCAGCAAAAAGCCTGTGCTCAGTACGCTCCCAGGGTTTTCAGTCGATAAGAATACACTTTATATCGGCTTCAGTGGGATCAGGAACTGGATGGACTTTAACAAGTTGAGCCTTTTTTTCGATTGGAAAAATTACTCCGTGCCCGAAAACGTCTACGATCTTTTAGCCCTTGGTAAATGGTATTATAAGGATAACGAACTTGCGTCTTATACGGAGAGGTTTATGGATGAACCCTTAACCAGCAAAATTCAGGCGCCATTTCATCATAAGCAACTTTTAAACTTGATCAGGGCAGACGTGCTCCAGTTTTACAGCAACAGATTCATTACCCTTGGTGATCTGAACGATTTTAACATCACCGAAACCAAGGAAATGCCGTCCAACTTTTCCGATCTATTCCAACAGGCCGATCTGAATCGGGTTGGAGGAGAAATAAAATGGCTAAAAGTAGTTTTTCCCGCAGCCATCAGCCAGGAAATGCTTAATGAGCTCCACATTCACATCAACGCGTTTCCAGTGGTCAATAAAAGACTGAGCCAGATCAAACACCGTCTTAAAACAATGAACAACGTGGTGCCGATCAAGACCGAGGCATTTGATGAGATGCTTGCTGTAGAAAATCTCCGCGATAACAAAGGCAAAAGCTATAACGAGATTCCCTATACAAACGAGAACGAAAAAGGCGACGGGTCGTTCTCCATCCGCTATGGGGGAACAGAACGCTTTGACACCAGAAATGCAAAAGAACTGGTTGACTATCTTTTTGAGCTGCTGAGAGATGAAAAAGCAGCTTTCTCTGCCTATGGGTCTGATTTTTTAAGTACAATGCTAAAAAATCTTGAACAGAACATTGCACTTATCGAACAAAAAAGCCGGTCTGCACTAAAAGACATCAAAGAGTTGCCAAGCTATATTGTCCTCAGGCCAATCGATGATGCAGATATCTTATTTTTGGATATCTGGGTTACCCAGGCAGAAGAAGCCAACCACATCAATGCGGGCACACGCCTAGCAGTTTATGGCAATAATAAGCTCAACCCAGAAAGTATCTTTCTGTTGAGCCAGTCCAAAGGGGGGCGTTCAAAACTGAATGCCGCCAATAGGGTACAGGCTTATAAATATGGATTAACCACTGCAGACCGTGTTATAAGCAAAGCTGATGTAATCAATTTCTGCCGCTACGAGCTCGGCCAAAAGCTCAAAAGCATTATTTTAGTCAAAGGCATTATGATGGACAACAAGCCAAATGCCGGGTTTATCAGAACAACCGACATCGTAATTGAACCGGAAGAAAATCTAAAGCTAACCATAGCAGACTGGAATGAACTGTTAAGCCTTACCCTGTCCAAACTAAAGCTGCGCAGTACCATGAACGTGCACTACAGGATGAAGTTGAAGGATTCCGTTTACTTGATGGCCTAATGGAATACCCCTAGAAAATCCTTAGATGTAAACCGTATAGCCCAGATAGGCACTCCCTCCGGTTGAGCTCAATAGTGTCTCCTGAAAATCGGTCGCTGTTAAAAGTTCTATATTAACCTCCGCATCAACAGGCATCAGGTAACTGACAGCCATATCGAGGATATCCCTGTTTTTTTGACCGGGAATAAACCTGATCAATTCTTCAGGGGAAGTTGGTCCGATATCAATCGTGTAGGTTTCATGCTCGGGCATAAAATGGTTTCCAATAATGGTATCAATGCCCAAAGCACTCATGCCCAGGCGCATCTGCATATCCTCGGCAATTTCAATCCCAGTAAGTCGGGGGGTGGCATCTACCACGGCGATCGGTAAGTTAAAAAGCGCAGTAAGTACCTTTGAGGCAAATCCAATATCGTTTCTCTTCTGCTGGATCTCGGGAAGAAGATGCATCCATATAATACTCTGTTCTTTGTTTAACAAGGTAAATTCTTCCCATCCAAGTTCGAATATCCGGCTTAAATCGGAATAGGTTGTTTTTTTGTCGAGCTTATTCTCATAAAGCTCGGTCATAATCCTAACGTGATTGATTTCGGCATCAAAAGGCGTAAAGAACAATCTGGCCTGTTTTTCCTCTTCCCTTCTTTCCCTTATATCCTTGATCATCGATTCCTCATCCATGCCAGCACTACCAGTTGGTGGCCTATGAAAGAGCCCTTCTGGGAGCATATCGTACAGACCCTCCCTATTAGTACTAATCCTGATGCGATTATGCCTTCTGTTTTCTGAATAGTAAATATTGGAAGCTGCGATATCTTTTGCAAATGCCCGCCGGTCCGGTCCGAGCGGAACAACCTCAATCTTATCCGCATCAATAATATTGCGCTCGATCAAATCTGCTGCTTTTGCAACTGCTCTATAATCGGTAAAGAGTTCGTTATTAATCAAAGTTTCTTTTTTCATTTAAACTTTAAGCTTGCATTTTTGTTATAGATTAAATTTTTGTTTTCCGGCAAAATAAGGATTAAAATCAAATATTAAAGATACTATATTTGCAGTATATCTCATCAATGAAATTAATGGACGTTCAATCATTTTTTATCCGCTACCTCTTATTCCCACTGATCTTTCTGATATCTACTGCTGTACTTTCTGTCCTGAACAAAAAGAACCAGTTTTTAAGCAACAAAAAACTGATCATAAGTGTTCTGCTGATCGGAATAATACTCGCAGTTCCGGGTTTTTTGGGTTTTCTCAACTTCAATTTTATGCCTTGGGGTTACATTATCTGCTGCATTTTCTATATTTTAATGGGTGTTTTATTCGTTTACCTGCTCACAAAATATTATGCAAAAGATTTGCTTGATCGTAAGGTTTTTATCTTCTTTTCTACTTTGGTATCGGCAATTTTGGCGGTATATTTATTTCAGCTTGCTTTCAACTGGCTAAGTTCAGTGCGTTTCGGATGGTTTGGAGCCGGCAGTATTGCCTGTTTCTTTGTACCGCTAGTTTTTTGGTGGGCCTATGTTGCCCTACTGGGTATCCCGTCAGAAATCTTTAAGATCTGGAAATATCCTGAGACTCCTCTTGACATCAATATGGATCATGTAGATTTTAACAGATTATTGGTCCTAGAGCTTGAGCTATATAAGAAAAGTACCGATCCCGAACCGCTCAAGGTAAAAGTCAAAGCTGTAGAAAATATGAATTTTGGAATCTGGTTTCATAAGTTTATTGATGATTATAACCTAAAGTTTGCCAGAAGTCCAGTCGAATTTAAAGGCAGCGATCAGGACAATTACAAATGGATCTTTTTCATTAAAACCTCATTTTTCAAACGCAATATCTTCATCGATCCAGATCTTGACATTATAGAAAATGGCATAACAGAAAAAATGACCATTTATGCCAAACGCGTCTCAGAAAATGCCAATAAGCCCAACGAAATAGGAGAAAGTGCTATCTTTATCTAATCCATACCTAAAACCAGCTAAACATGATCAAGCCACTTAAATACAAGTCCATCAATTGGGTTAATGGCATGAAGCTTTCCAGTGACCATTTTACCTTAAGCGACCTTTACCTACAGGATTTTGTGAGGGATGCCGTGTCACTGAATATAAACAACAACAATTACGGATTTTTACCTCCATTTGCTGGTTATAAAAGTTCGCACGATATCGAGATTATAGAAAAAGCAACTAATCACATTGAAGTTAGGGTAAAATTCTGTAACGCGGTTACACCCGAAGGATGTCATATTGATATTGAGCAGTCCGATAATTTGGATGCTCTGGTACATAATCATTATTTTGGGCAGTCGGAGCCAAGGAACTATCTGATCTTGCTGGTTGTAAATCCCTATAATCGAATACCTGCAGGTACACCAAATCCTGAAGAAAGCCCAGTAAGGTACCCCGAACTGGCCAAAGCGTATTCCATTTCAATTCTGCCTGAAAGTGAGCTTGGTTCACAAACCGTCGACAGCTTTTTTTTAACGATAGGGCAGGTTTATTACGAGAATGGAAGGCTAACCATAAATAACAGTTATATACCGCCAAGCGCTACGATAACCAGTCACCCCGCATTGATAAGATACTACGAATCTTTTAGTAATTTGCTAAATGAGCTTCAGTTATCAGCATTTAAAATTATCGATAAAACGGGTGGCCGTGACAACATTACGCCTCTGGGGAAAAACATACGCTCCATCTCAGAAAAAATTGCAGACTATATCGCAGGATTGTTTTATTCATATCGAAATTTGGCTCACCGCGAATCGCCAGCTGTTCTGGTAGGCTACTTCTCCAGTTTGGCGCACATATTTTTTACTGCGATTAAACTGATTGATCCCCGTGAAAGGGAGGAGCTGCTGAAATATTTCTATGAATGGAAAGACGTTACCCCAGGCAACTTTGAAGAACTGTTAGCCAAAACTATCGAACTCGTTTACGATCATAAACAGATCAATAACAGCATGCTGATGGCTAGCGAATTCATGAATGTTCTTGTTGCCCTGTGGAATAAGCTGAGCGGATTGGAATACATCGGACAAAGGAAAGAAAATATTGTGGTTGCGGAGCAACAGGTTGTCCAACAGGTACAAGCACGAAAAACTTGGACGTTACTTGATTAGCCAATCCAGCGCAATGTTAATAGAGTAGATTATACGAGTTTGTTACATACGCTTGCTAAGTGCTTTAGATTAGCGGAATTCGTAAATCTATAGTTTTTTAGGCATGCTGAATAGCCAATCTGTTAAGTTTGTAATTGTTTATTCAAATTCTTTCCATATTTGCCAAATGTGATTTGAAAAACTTCATATCTAAGTGTCTTGTTTACATAGAATCCAATAGTTGTTGCAATTTTATTTATCTCTAAAAGCAGAACTTTAAGCCGAATGGGTGCCTATTTTCTATACCTGCAAGATTCTTTTCGTCTGACAAAAATTCCTGGCGACTTTATTATCATCCAAAAGAATCTTGCCTATGAGCCTTATCCTCGGACCTCGTCTTAAAGGTTGGTATAATCTTGCAAATCTCTTTCATTTCAAAGTCAATTGAAGGTGGTTTACACTTGTAGCAACACATCATTTCTAATAAGGGATCTTATTGTATTTTTTCTCATATGATAGCCGTTTGGCATTGAGCCATTGCCTTGACAATTCGTCACTATTGGCTTGGTTTTTTAATATATTATGACGAATTTTAATCCATTAGATATTGCTAATTTTTAAAGCTCAAAATCCGAGTTGAGAACAAGGTGAGTTTTGGATTAAAATACATAGAAAAGTGGCTCTAAATACCCTTAAAGCCATTAGGTTCGATTCCCGACGAGACTTAAAAATACTGCTTTTAAATAAATCAAGGGCCCATTTATATAATTCGTGGTACTTTTGGTGGTACCTTTTTGCTAGTTAGAATATTAGATAAAATAAATCAGCTTATTTGAAAAGCAGTCAATTGACCTCTCTACAATAATGTTTTAACAATCCCTTCTTTATATTTCCCAAAATTCTTCTATTTGTGTGATAGCTCTAACAATTTGGTATCATTAGTGACAATAAAAGTTAAAGTTAAAAGTTATAAAAAATGTAAACTAAGTAATTGACAGCTCGTTTTTGGAGTAAATAATTTCGATTTTAAAATACTTGTGATTATAAAGAAGCAATGTGCAGCAAAAATTTAGCTAGTAACCGATTTGATTTTTTTTATTGATAGACTAAAGATTGAATAATCACTTGTCAAAAATAATAGGATTTTTATTCTGACGAAAGTAATTGTTTTAAATACTGTTTATACGCTTTCATTTTTTCATCAGATGGGTTTATTGCAATGGCATAATTAATTTTACCTAGTAAATGTCTAAGATAGTTTGCTTTATTGTTATGAGTATGCACTAAATGATCTGAAACACCGTATTTTTTTATAAAGAATATTTCTTGCTTGATTGCTAATCTTTGTTGTTTTGGAATTTGAATAACCTTATTTACAACGATCCCGGTAACAATTTGCCGATTGTTAGGGTGCATAATTTTTATTTTTTCTTCATTTAGAATCAAACCTATGTTTTTCAATTCAAGTCTAACGAAATCAATCAACATCTCAACTTCAAAATTTCCAGAAAAAATCATATCATCAGCATATCTTGTAAACCTTATATTGAATGATTTGCAATATTTGGCTACTACATCGTCAAAACTATTAAGATAAATATTAGATAGATAAGGACTAGTGTGGGCTCCTTGAGGAAGAACATTGTCGCAACAGCAAAGCTTACTTAAAAGATTTGATACATTTGAGGAGTAGCCAATTCTCAAGAATATGTTTTCAATATCTGATCGCTTAATGGAGGGGAAAAAATTTTGAATATCTAATGTAAGTACTATACCTTTATTACGGTGATAGCGCACGTTTTCAAGAATATTTCTTTTCGGTATATACGCCTTTGCATACCGACTTGGTTGAAGTGAATATAATATGTTGTTAAGAATCCAAATTTGAATTTCTTTAAGACTAGGGAGTGGCTCTTTAATCGTTCTTAGCTTACCATTAGCCTTTTTTATCAAAAAAGTTCTATAAAAATAAGTTGTAAAAAAAACTGCTCGTTTCAAATATGATTTTCTATAACCTACTAGTGCAGCTAAATTGGAAGTATTGTAGATAACCGGAAAACCTTTATCTATTATGGGTTGAGCATAATCTAAGCATTTCTGGATTTCTTCATCAGAAAAGCCAGTTTTAAAAGCTTTTCGGCGAAATTCTCTCTGATAAATTTCAAAAGTCATGCCTTATAAATCATTTATGGGCCTGAGATTATCCCAGACCCATCTTGAACAAAGCGTGGAACATGGAGCAAATAGTTGAGACTGGCTTGGTGGGGTCCCCTCTGGGGTATCCAAGGCAGGTGAGACTTTTGGTTCATGTTTCACGCAATAGCTTGAAAGCTCATTCACTATCAGCAGAATGACACATCCTACCGCCTGGCAAACCAGGATGTCTTTAAAAAGAAAGTTCCTTTCTATTTGGTAAATATACGAAATCTTTTTCTATAGGTGTAATTTTGCTTGCAAGTTCTGGTTCTATCCAAGAACTGCTTCCTGGATCTCTATCCTTTTCTAATTTTTGAATAAGGAGATTTCCTTTTTCTGTTAGAAAGAGATTTCCTTTGTTGTACTCTGCGTTTTTATCTTCTATCTCTTTTTGGATCAATCCAGAAATCTGAACATAATCATAATCTAGATTTAGAAGAGGAGTAACGTCACCATTAAATTTAATAATCTTCAACAGTAACAACTTTGTATTTGGCTCAATCATAGATTAAATTTTTTATACCTTGGAAATGGAGCAACCTTAGTTTTAGTTTCGTGCCAATATATTGGGAAAGTATTATTAGGAGTTTTGTTTAAGAATGTAATCATTGCTTCGGACTTCTCATACCCAAAATGAAGTTCCTCAGAAATTTCCAGCTTTTCCTCTACCGAATTCATTTGTGCTATTTTACTACTTAAATCAGGCAATATATACCTATCAGATATTCCTTTGGGAATAATAATGTTGGAAATAACTTCGACATTGACTTCTTTTCTGACGTGATGTATGCCATGTTTCTGGGCAGCAAGGGACACAATTTTAAGGGAATCGGGCTCAAGTTTTCCAAAAGA
The DNA here is from genome assembly GCF_042650905.1 of Pedobacter jamesrossensis. NCBI lineage: Bacteria > Pseudomonadati > Bacteroidota > Sphingobacteriia > Sphingobacteriales > Sphingobacteriaceae > Pedobacter > Pedobacter jamesrossensis. Next base: position 52,446 of record NZ_JBHSBY010000130.1, read on the forward strand.
AAAGTTTTCCATTAAAAATATCTTGCAGACATCAGCTGCTGTTCTACCACTACCTACGAAATCGTCGATTAAAACAATAGAAGAATTACTAGAATCAAAGTCTTTTAGTAATTTTTTAAAGGTATAATTCATTACTAATTTTTTACTAAACCATGTCCAATCACTTGAATCCAGTAAATAATGAAGGAAATCAGCGCTTTTAGATTTTCCTCTTAAGATTTTTCCTTCCGAAGACTTTGTCCCACTATAAGGACTCACTAGTGGTAATACATATATTTTATCTTTATTATCAAAAAAACTGTCACCTAATAGAATAAATGATTCAAAAAAGTGTGCTAAGTAATCCTGTAAACCAATACGTATGAAGTCACTTGTTAGTTCTATAAGCATATCTTGTTCATCTTCAGAAAAAAGACTCAGGCGCTCGCAGAACTTTCTGAAAAGAGTCATATCTGTTTCTGAGCCACTTGAAAGATCCCATTTTTTTTTCTGAAATAAAGTTGTGAGCGCCATTATCACCTGTGGTTTAACGGGTGTTTTCATTTTGAGATGGTTATATTAGTTAAAGAGGTAAATATAGTATTAGACATGTAATTAACAAATTTAACTAAAAAAGCGCTAGGTATTTGATCGTAGATTTTAAGCATTTCCATATGCTAATCTTCAGATTGAAAATTGGACAACCAAAGCAGATAACCACATTTCACCCGAAATGAATTTATTTAATTCCCTTATACCAATTTATTATTGGCAGATAGGGCCAACTCAATGACTTTAACATTGTAGAAACGAATTTTTATTCCATAATACCTAACTGCCTGAGAAGATCCAGACACAAATGATAATAGTTTAGGCCGGAAGAGAAAACTTCATCCATTCGTATCCGCCCTATAAACTACATATTTGATTAACCCATTATATTTTTAAAGTTCTGCGGGTAGAGCTCCTTGATTTTTTTGTGGTTTATCGACATTATATTT